>JAJZUK010000029.1 GCA_021847125.1 Pseudomonadota bacterium
AGCCGGAATCGACGCTGCCGATGCTGACGCGCTGGCCGATATTGCGTGAAATCGCCTGCGCGATGAACTCCGGGTGTTCCTCGATTTGCGGCAGGATCCAGAAACGCAGCGCCAGCACCACCACGGCAAAGCCGAAATAGGCGGTAAGCGCCGCAAGGCCGGCGACGCGCAGCAGCCGGCGCAGCAAGCTGCGCCGTTGCGGCGGGACGCCAAGTTCCGCCAGCGGCGAAAAAACCTCTTCGGCCGGCGGCGTGGCGCTATGTTCGGATTGCTCGGCTTGCACCATCCGGAGGCGAATTTCCCATGCTGGTTGAGCGCGTTTCGGCGAAAGCCCTACAATGAAGGCGCGAACTGAAGAAAAGAGACGTCGTAGCCCGTCATTTTACCTGCAAAACATCCGACTATGCCCCCACATCAGGGTATTCCACTAGAGGCGACCGGCTATTCGCGCTACGCGCAGCGCCTGGCACAGGCGCGGCCCGAATTGTTCGCGGCCGCGCTGGCCGCGATCGAGCAACCGTTCGACGCGGCCGCGATGCGCGACTACCTGGCGCGGCAGCAGGACGGCGACGAGGACGCGCTCAAGCGCACGCTGCGGCGGCTGCGCCAGCAGGTCATGCTGCGCGTATTGCTGCGCGACCTCTCCGGACGCGCGCCCCTGGCCGAGGTGGTAGGCAGCATGAGCGACCTGGCCGAACTGAGCCTGGCCTATGCGCTCGCGCACCTCAGCACCTGGCTGCAGGCGCAGCACGGCACGCCGATGGCAAACGGCCGCAGGCAGGAACTGATCGTGGTCGGCATGGGCAAGCTGGGCGGCCGCGAGCTCAACGTATCCTCGGACATCGACCTGATCTTCATTTATCCGGAGGAAGGCGAGACGGTCGGCGGCGCAGCCGCCCTGGGGTCGGCTCCGCGGCTGCTGTCGAACCACGAATATTTCACCCGCCTCGGCCGCAAGCTGATCAACGCGATCGCGGATATCACCGAGGACGGCCAGGTATTTCGCGTCGACATGCGCCTGCGCCCGAACGGCGACTCCGGCCCGCTCGCCTGCAGCCTCGATGCGCTGGAAAACTATTTCATCGCCGAGGGCCGCGAATGGGAGCGCTACGCCTGGATCAAGGCGCGCGTCGTGGCCACCGGCGGCGGCGCCCCGGCCGATGGCGCCGGCCTGGCGCAGGCGCTGAGCGCAGTGGCGCGCCCGTTCGTGTTCCGCAAATACCTCGACTTCGGCGCGTTCGCCGCGATGCGCTCGCTGCACGCGCAGATCCGCGCCGAGGTCGCGCGGCGCGATCGCGCCGGGCACATCAAGCTCGGACCGGGCGGCATACGCGAAATCGAATTCACCGCCCAGGCGTTTCAGTTGATCCGCGGCGGGCGCGATGCCGAACTGCAGACCCGCCCCACGCTGGAGGTACTGGGCCTGCTGCAGAAGAAAGGCCTGCTGTCGGACCAGGCAGTGGACGAACTGCGCGCGGCGTATGACTTCCTGCGCCGCCTCGAGCATCGCCTGCAGTACCTGGACGACGCCCAGACCCACGAACTGCCCCAGAGGAGCGAAGACCAGGCGCGGATCGCGAGCGCGATGGGCTGCGACGGCTACGCCGAATTCATGCGCCGGCTGGATGCGCATCGCGAGCGGGTGTCGCGCCATTTCGACGGCGTGTTCGCCGGCCCGGCGCAGGAAGGGCACGCCTGCGCGCCGCTGTGGAACGGGGAGCTGGACGAAGAAGCGGCGCATGAGCGGCTCGCCGCGCTGGGTTTCGCGGACACCGTCGCCGCGCACACGCGGCTGGTCGCTGCGCGCGCGTCACAACGCTATTTGCAGCTCCCCGAGGCGAGCCGCGAGCGCTACGACGCCCTGCTGCCGCGCGTGATCGAGCTCGCGGCCAAGGCGGGGTCGCCCGAGGCGGCGCTGGCGCGCACGCTCGATTTGCTCGAAGCCATCAGCCGGCGCAGCTCCTATCTGGCGCTGCTGTACGAATATCCGCAGGCGCTGGAAAAAGTGGTTCAGCTGCTGGCCGCGTCGGGTTGGGCGGCCGCTTATGTCACGCGCCATCCCCTGCTGCTGGACGAACTGCTGGACGCGCGCACGCTGTACGCGGCGCCGGACTGGAAGGAATTCGCGGCGGGCCTGCGCACCCAGCTCGCGCGCCATGAGGGCGATGCCGAACGGCAGATGGACGCGCTGCGCGAAGCGCACCATGCCCAGGTGTTCCGCCTGCTGGCGCAGGATCTGGCGGGCAGCCTCACGGTGGAAGTGCTGGCCGACCATCTGTCGGCGCTCGCCGACCTGATGCTCACGATCACCCTGGAATTGTGCTGGGCGCAGTTGCGCAACCGCCATCGCGAGGTGCCGCGCTTCGCCATCATCGCCTACGGCAAGCTCGGCGGGAAGGAACTGGGCTACGCCTCGGACCTGGACATCATCTTCCTGTATGACGACGGCGATGCGCGCGCCCCCGAACTGTATTCGCGCCTGGCGCAGCGCATCAACAGCTGGCTCACCAGCGCCACCCCCTCGGGGGTGCTGTTCGAGACCGACCTGCGCCTGCGGCCCAACGGCGCGGGCGGACTCATGGTGAGTTCGGTCGAGGCATTCCGCGACTATCAGGAAACGGCCGCCTGGGTGTGGGAGCATCAGGCGCTGACGCGGGCGCGCTATTGCGCCGGCGACGCCGCGGTGGGCGCCGCATTCGAGGCCGAGCGCGTCGCCATATTGCGCCGCAAGCGGGATCCCGAGGCGCTGCGGCGGGAAGTGGTCGACATGCGGGGAAAGATGTTCGACGCCCACCCGAACAGGAGCGACCTGTTCGACCTCAAGCACGACCGCGGCGGCATGATAGACATCGAGTTCATCGTGCAGTACCTGGTGCTCGCGCACGCCCAGCGCTACCCGCAGTTGACCGGCAACCTGGGCAACATCGCACTGCTGAAAATGGCGGGCGAGCTCGGCCTGATTCCGCTCGCGACGGCGATGACGGTGCGCGACGGCTACCGCGAATACCGCAGGCTGCAGCACGCGGAGCGGCTGAACGGCGGCCAGTACGCGCGCGCCGCGCACCGGCCGCTGGCGCCTTACATCGAGGCCACCCTGAATCTGTGGAAGACCGTGTTCACAGCCGGGTCTCCGGCCGGCTGAGCCCGGCGTTTGCGCGGGAATCCGCGTCGACAGACCCTAGGACAATGCCGATGCGGCGAAAATTGACCGGGGTCAATGATGAATGCCTGCCCGCATCGCTACGATGCCCCCAATGCATCAACCGGCTGCGCGGCGATCGGCCAGTACGTTAGTTTCGCCTATGAAATCCCTTGATGACTGAGTACACAGGAGAGACCATGTCCGCAGGATTGGAACAAGCCAGCACGACTACCGCAACCGATGCCGTGGAAATGACCGATGGATTTCATCTGGTCATCGACGCCCTGAAGGCCAACGACATCGACACCATTTTTGGTCTCATCGGCATTCCGATCACCGACCTCGCGCGCCTGGCCCAGGCCGAAGGCATGCGCTTCATCAGTTTCCGCCATGAACAACACGCCGGCAATGCCGCGGCCATCGCCGGCTACATGACCCAAAAGCCGGGAATCTGCTTGACCGTGTCGGCCCCGGGCTTTCTGAACGGCCTGACCGCGCTGGCCAATGCGACGACCAACTGCTTTCCGATGATCCTGATCAGCGGCTCGAGCGAGCGCGAAATCGTCGACCTGCAGCAGGGCGATTACGAGGAAATGGACCAGTTGAACGCGGCAAGGCCCTTCGCCAAGGCGTCCTACCGCATCAACAAGGCCGAAGACATCGGCATCGGCATCGCGCGCGCGATCCGCACCGCCGTGTCCGGCCGCCCCGGCGGCGTCTATCTGGACCTCCCGGCGCAATTGCTCAGCCAGACGCTGGACGCGGCAAAGGGCAAGAAATCGCTGGTGCGCGTGGTCGACGCGGCACCGCGTCAAATCCCGGCGCCGGAGTCGGTCAAGCGCGCGCTAGCCCTGCTCAAGAGCGCCAAGCGCCCGCTGATCCTTCTGGGCAAAGGCGCTGCCTACGCCCAGGCCGATGCCGATATTCGGGCCTTAGTCGAAAAGACCGGCATCCCCTATCTGCCGATGTCCATGGCCAAGGGCCTCCTGCCCGACACCCATGCGCAATCGGCCTCGGCCTGCCGCTCCTTCGTACTGGCGGAGGCCGACGTCGTCATGATCATCGGCGCCCGCCTGAACTGGCTGCTCTCGCACGGCAAAGGCAAGACCTGGGGCGGACCGAAGCAGTTCATCCAGATCGACATCTCGCCCACGGAAGCCGACAGCAACGTGGCCATCGCGGCACCGGTGATCGGCGACATCGGCTCCTGCGTGTCGGCCCTGCTGGCGGGCATCGGCTCCGGCTTCGCGAAGCCGAGCGCCGAATGGACCGGCGCGATCGCCGAGCGCAAAGAAAAGAACATGACCAAGATGGCGGCGGCCCTGGACAAGAATCCGTCGCCGATGAACTATCACAGCGCGCTGCGCGCGATCCGCGACGTGCTGAAAACGCGTCCGGACATCAACCTGGTCAACGAAGGCGCCAACGCGCTCGATTTCACCCGCAGCATCGTCGACCAGTACCAGCCGCGCAAGCGTTTCGACGCCGGCACCTGGGGCATCATGGGCATAGGCATGGGTTATTCCATAGGAGCGGCGGTCGTAAGCGGCCTGCCTGTGGTCGCCATCGAGGGCGACAGCGCGTTCGGTTTCAGCGGCATGGAACTCGAGACCGTCTGCCGCTACCAGCTGCCGATCACCACCATCATTTTCAACAACAACGGCATCTACAAAGGCTGCGATCCCAATCTCAACCCCAACAAACCCGATGTCGCAGTCAGCGCATTCGTCAAGGGCGCGCGCTACGACAAGATGATCGAAGCCTTCGGCGGCGTCGGCTATCACGTCACCACGCCGGCCGAGCTGACCAAGGCCTTGACCGAGGCTATTCGCGCGGGCAAGCCGGCGCTGATCAACGCCGTCATCGACGAAGCCGCGGGCACCGAAAGCGGCCGCCTGACCAATCTGAACCCGAAGAAGACCGCGACCAAATAGCGGGGGCGTCTGAGCATAAGCGCGTACTACGGAATTTCCGCTGGACGCCGGATGCGATGAGGCGGCAGCGTGGCATCGCGCCGATGCCACGCGCGCCCATCGGTTCCGGCCGGGCGCTGCGCGGCTAGATTTGATGATCAACCAATCTGCCGTCGGCCATGCGCAAGCGCCGGGACAGGGATACCGCCACAGCGCGAATCACTTTTGCGGCGATTTTCGGCACTTCCAGCGACATCTTGTCCAGCGAATTCTTCGACAAGGTCAACAAGGTGCAGCCGGTCGCCGCAACACAGGTCGCCGATCGCCTTTCGCCATCGAGCGCCGCCATCTCCCCGAATACGCGGCCGTTGCGCAGCACGGCGATCTCTATCCGGTTTCCCTCTGAATCCGATTTCAGTACGGAAACATCGCCCGAATTGACGATGCACATGAAGGTTCCGGCATCGCCTTCGTTGAAGATCACCTCGCCTTTGCCGACCTTGGAGGAGCCGAAGTGGCGCGCAACCGATCGAAGTTCGGCCGAGGGAAAATCGTTGAACAGGCTGCACTCCATCAGCATTTCGGCTATTTCCCCGACGAGGGATGAGTGTTCGTGCATATGCGTGCCCTTTGATCCGGACGGCGGATCAGCGGATTCATTAGAGCGCGCCCCAGGACAAAGCGATTTCCCGAGCAGAAGCCGAAACCCGGCGCTATTCGGGGTTCGATTCGACCAACGGCTGCGATGCCAGCGAGCACGCCCCTGGCCTGTGCGAGCATGCCGCAGCCGATGCTCGCGCACTGCTCAAGGCTGCCGCTTTCCGCTAAAATAGGGTTTTGCGCCCTTACCTGCGCATTTCCGGGTTGAACAAGGAGCTGAAGATAATGTCGATGGCGGACCGCAACGGATACATCTGGTACGACGGCAAGCTGGTGCCCTGGCGCTCGGCTACCACCCACGTGCTCACCCACTCGCTGCACTATGGCCTCGCGGTATTCGAGGGCATACGCGCCTACAACACCGTCGACGGCACCGCGGTGTTCCGCCTGCAGGAGCATATCGACCGCCTGTACAACTCGGCGCACATCTACATGATGAAAATCCCCTACAGCAAGGAGACCCTCGTCGAAGCGCACAAGGAAGTGGTGCGCGCGAACAAGCTCAAGGAGTGCTACCTGCGCCCGATCGCCTTCTACGGCTCGGAGAAAATGGGCGTCTCGCCCAAGGGCGCGACGGTGCACGTCGCGATCGCGGCCTGGCCCTGGGGCGCCTACCTCGGCGCCGAGGCGCTGGAGAAAGGCATACGCGTCAAGACTTCATCCTTCGCGCGCCACCACGTGAACGTGTCGATGTGCCGCGCCAAGTATTCGGGCACCTACGCCAATTCCATCCTCGCCAGCCAGGAAGCGCTGGACCACGGCTACGACGAGGGCTTGCTGCTCGACGTCGACGGTTTCGTCGCCGAGGGCGCGGGCGAGAACCTGTTCCTGGTCAAGAACGGCCGCATCTACGAGCCGGAGCTGACCTCGGCGCTGATGGGCATCACCCGCGACAGCGTGATCGCGCTCGCCGCCGACCTGGGCTACACGGTCACGCCGCGGCGCATCACCCGCGACGACCTGTACATCGCCGACGAAGCCTTTTTCACCGGCACTGCAGCCGAAGTCACGCCGATCCGCGAAGTCGACGGACGCAAGATAGGCGCCGGACGGCGCGGTCCGGTCACGAAGAAGCTGCAAAAAGCCTTCTTCGAAGTGGTCAACGGCCGCGATGCGCACCACGGCAACTGGCTCGCGCCCGTTGCCGCAGGCAAGTCTAGAGCGACCGCAGGCAAGTCTAAAGCGGCCGCAGGCAAGCCCAAAGCAGCCGCGACCAGGCCCGCAACAAAGGGGAAACGCTGATGTCTGCTACCGCACAGCAACAACGCACCATTGAAGTCACCGAGCGCGACCTGCCGCTGCACTGCCCCACACCCTCCACGCCGGTGTGGAACATGCACCCGCGCGTGTTCCTCGACGTGGCCAAGTCGGGCGAGCTGCTCTGCCCGTACTGCAGCGCGCACTACGTCTACAAGGGTGCTGCGCCCAAGGGGCACTAGCTTGGCGAGGCTAGTGCCGGGAAACTAGTCTCCATGCCGCGCATCCTTATCGTCGCCCCGTCCTGGATCGGCGACGCGCTGCTGGCGCAGCCGCTCATGCGGCGCCTGCATGGCAGGCCAGGCAGCGTCAGCCTGGACGCCCTTGCCCCGCCCTGGTGCGCTCCGCTGTTCGCGCGCATGCCGGAGATCGACGAGGTGATCGCTGCGCCGTTCGCGCACGGCGAGCTGAAGCTGCGCGAGCGCTGGAAGCTCGCGCGCGAGCTGGCCAAGCGGCGCTACGACCAGGCCATCGTCCTTCCCAACAGCTTCAAGTCGGCGCTGATCCCTTTTTTCGCCGACATCCCGCTGCGTGCAGGCTATGCCGGCGAGTTCCGCTACGGCCTGTTGAATCTGGTGCACAAACTGGACCAGCAGAAGCTGCCGCTGATGGCCGAGCGCTACGCCCAGCTTGCGGAAAAGCCCGGGACGGAATTGCCGCGTCCGCTGCCGCAGGTTCGGCTGCAGGTCGATCCGGTCAATACCGCGCGCACCACGGCACGTCTCGCCCTGGACCGCTCGCGGCCCATCGCGGTGTTCTGCCCCGGGGCCGAATACGGACCGGCGAAGCGCTGGCCGGCGCCGCATTTCGCGGCGCTGGCGCGCGAGCTCGGCGCGCGCGGCTACAGCGTCTGGCTGATCGGCTCGGACAAGGACGCGCAACTGGCCGAGGAGATCCGCACGCAGTCCGGCGGCACGTGCCAGAACCTGTGCGGCAAGACCGACCTCGCCGCGGCAATCGACCTCATGTCCTGCGCCAAACTCGTCGTGAGCAACGACTCCGGCCTGATGCACGTCGCAGCCGCCCTGGGCAAGCCGCTGGTCGCCCTGTACGGGTCTTCCAGCCCGGCGCACACGCCCCCGCTCTGCGCTACGGCGCGCATCGTCAAGATCGACATCGCGTGCAGCCCCTGTTTTGCGCGCAGCTGTCCGCTGGGGCATTTCAAGTGCATGAACGACCTGCTGCCGGCGCGGGTGATTTCCGAAATCGACGCGCTGCGCGCGCCCGCCGGCGCCGCCAGTTGATCGGCTGCCGTCCGGCTCAGGACGGCAGGGTATGCGCAAGTCGCGCAACCACCGCGCACAGCTCGTCGACGGTATTGGGCTTGTAGATCAGCTCCCTCACCCCGGCAGCAGGCGCCTGGACACGCAGCTCCTCGGTGATGTAGCCCGAGGCCAGCGCCACAGGCAGATCGGCGCGGACATCGCGCAGCGCCCGCGCCACCTCC
>JAJZUK010000030.1 GCA_021847125.1 Pseudomonadota bacterium
GCCGGTCTTGTCCGAGCACACCACGGTAGCGCAGCCCAGCGTTTCCACTGCGGGGAGTTTGCGGATCAGCGCATGGTGTTTGATCATGCGCTGCATCCCGAGGGCGAGGCAAATGGTCACGATCGCTGGCAGTCCTTCCGGCACCGCGGCGATGGCGAGGCTCACCGCAGTCATGAACAGGTTGACGATGTCCTTCTTCTCCTCCTGCAGATAGTCGAAGAAACCGCCGTTCAGGGCATCGGCGAGGTGCGTGTCGCGGAACAGGCCGTAGACGAATACCAGCGCGCAGATCGCAAGGCAGGCGGTTCCGAGCACTTTTCCCAGGTGTTCGAGTTTCTTCTGCAGCGGTGTGTCCTCGGCCTCGAACGACTGGATCATCTCGGCGATGAGGCCGATCTGCGTGTTCATGCCCGTGCCGGTCACCAGCCCCTTGCCGCGTCCGTAGGTGATCAGCGTGCCCATGAACGCCGTATTCCTGCGGTCGCCCAGCGGAATTTCCTTGTCCAGGACCACGCCCGCGTTCTTCTCCACCGGCACCGATTCGCCCGTCAGCGAGGCCTCCTCGATCTTGAGGTTGATGCTCTCGACCAGACGCAGATCGGCGGGAACATAGTTTCCGGCTTCGAGCAGCACGATGTCGCCGGCTACGATGTCACGGCCCGGGATCGTGAGCTGCTGGCCGTCGCGGATGACCTGAGCATTGGGCGCGGACATTTTCTTCAGCGCCGCGAGGGCCTGTTCCGCCTTCGATTCCTGGATCACGCCGACCACCGCGTTCAGCACCACGATGAACATGATGGCAATGGAATCGACGTACTCGCCCAGCGCCAGGGAGACCAGCGCCGCGACGATCAGTATGATCACGAGGTAATTGTTGAACTGATCCCACAGCAGCGCAAGGAATCCGGGCCGCGGCCGCTCGCTCAGCTCGTTGGCGCCGAATTGCGCCAGTCGCTCGCCGGCCTCCTGCCCGCTCAGGCCGCGCTCGAGGTGGGTCTGCAGGCCGCTGACGATGTCGTCGATCGGCTTGCCGTGGGCTTCTCTATCTTGCATGACGGCCTCCTTATGCTTCGCTGGTGTGGCGGCGCACAATTGCCGCCCTCTCGTAGTTCTCTGGTCCAATTCAAGTATGGATGCCCTGCCGCGGAAGAAAATTTGAAGTTTGTGATGCCTGCCATTACAAAAGGCCCAGGCTGCCGCCGAAGTAGCAATGGCTGGCATTACGATTCGTAATCGAATTTGGGCGCAACCAGCCCTTGATGGGGGCGGACGGCTCTGCTATAAACAAATTGCGTGTCCCGGCGGGAGCCGGGCGCCCCTCCAAAGGGGAGTAGCTTCGACAGCGGCTGGCTGTTGTGGCGCGGTCGTCAATACGGGCCTTCGGCTCCGGTCGCGCCAGCATCGTAGCAACGTGCAAGCGAGACCTTTGCCCATAGGGTGAAGGTTTGTTAACCAAGCGGCCTTCATCCTGAGGTGAAGGCCGCTGTGCGTTTACGGCACGGCGGTATGGCCATCGAACCAGGAGGAACCGCCATGCTGCAAACGAATATCCGCCGCTATCTCAAACACGGGATGCTGCCCCAGCTGCGCGTTTTCGAGGCAAGCGCGCGCCTCGGCAACTTCAGCCGCGCAGCGCAGGAACTGCATATGGCCCAGCCTACGGCTTCGGTGCAGATCAAGAAACTCACCGAGACCGTGGGCCTGCCCCTGTTCGAACAGATAGGCAGGCGCGTGTACCTCACCGACGCGGGTCAGCAGCTGTACGCCGGCTGCCATGAGATCTTCCGCGCCTTGTCGACCTTGGAACAGACTCTGGACAGTCTGCGCGCAGTGGAAAACGGGCGCCTGCGGCTCGCCGCGTGCACCACCGGCAAGTATTTCGCCCCGCGCCTGCTCGGCGCCTTTATTCAGCGCTATCCGGGCGTGCAGGCGGCGCTGGCCATTCACAGCCGCAACACGCTGCTCGACCGGCTCGCGCACAACGAGGACGACCTGTACATCTTCGCCTCGCCGCTGGAGCGGGAGGACGTCGTGACCCAGGCGCTGCTGCCCAACCCGCTGGTGGTGTTTGCGCGCGACGATCACGCGCTCGCCCACACGCGCCGCATCGGCTTCGAGCGCCTCGCCGCCGAGCCGTTTCTCATGCGCGAGGCGGGATCCGGTACACGCTTGCTCGCCGCGCAGCTGTTCGAGCGGCATGGACTCACCCCGAAGATCAAGCTCGAGCTGAGCGACGATGAAGCGGTCAAGGAAGCGATCCTGGCCGGCCTGGGTGTCGCCATCATGTCGCGCTACACGCTCGGCCTGGAATCCGAGGTGTCGCGCCTGATCTGTCTCGACGTGGAAGGCTTTCCTCTGGAGAACCACTGGTACCTTGCCTACCCGGTGGGCAAGCAACTATCGGCAATCTCCCGCGCGTTCCTGGATTTTTCCCGCATCGAGGCCAAGGCACTGGTGCAAGACAGCATCGCGCCTGGCCGCCAATAGAACCCCCCCCCCGGATCCAGCCGGAAATTCACCGCACGCTTGCCGCAGCGCTTGCCCGATCGCCAACGCTGCGCGCGCTCGCGCTAGGGGCGGGTCGCGAGCGCCTGCGCCTCCGCCGCGCAATTCAGAGCGGACTTGAGGCCCGCAGCGCGCGCATGCTCGATTTCCTTGCGCGCGCCCGCCATTTGGGCTGCGAACACCGGATTCGCGTGCAGGCGGCTCACCACCGAGGCGCCGACCACGCGTCCTGCTTCGACGTCGCTCGCCCAATGCACGCCGCAGACGACGCGGCTTTGTCCGAATGCGAGTCCGCGCGCGAGGACGGCATTGGCGCGTTCGGGCGCGATTTCGGCAAGCGTCAACGCCCAGGCCCAGCCGATCGAGGAATGCCCCGAAGGATAGGAGTCGTCTTTGAGCTTCTCCTGCGGCGTGCAGCTCGCCTCCCCGTGCGCGAAGTACGGCCGCCGGCGCTTGTAGTAGTCCTTGGCTGCGTCATTCGCGCGGCTCGCGTCGGCGCGCACGCGGCGCAGCAGCATGTTCAGGTGCGGCGTGGCTGCCTCGGAAATGGTCAGGTCGAGCGCGCAGGAGAAGATCTCGGTGGCTTGCGGGAACGCAAGGTTCGCGTCCCGCGTCGCCAGTACCCAGCGCGGCGTGTCGCGCAGCTTGCGCGTAACTCGATATGTTTCCTCGTCGGCCGCGAGCGCGGCGGAACCGGTCGCGGGCGGCGGCGGCAACAGCGACTTGCTGTCCGGCAGTTCCCCCGGCTGCAGGTAGCCGACCACATAGCCTGGACGCACTTGCGGCAGATCGGCCGGAGAGGTGGGCGCCACCACGCTGGCACAAGCCGCTGCCAGCGCGGCGAGCACCAGCAGCGCCGGGGTCCTTAGACTCTGCATGAACATGCTTGCACTCCTTTCTGCGCCATGACAAGAGCGAAGGTGCGCGCCGTCGAGCTCGCCGTCAATAAGTCCGGGCCGGAAAATTGCGTGCTGTATTGATCAATCGCAAACGCGCCTAGCGCCGGCTTGCGAAGCTAATCGGGCATACGCTCGTCAGCGCTTTATGTTTCAGCCTGTGCGGCGCCGCAGAGGGAGAACTCGATGCAACGGAGCGAAGAGCGGCGTTATGAGGGCCTCAGCCCGTTCGAGCTCAAGAACAAGCTGGTCGAACTCGCCAAGCACCGCGGCGAGCGCATGATGCTCAATGCCGGGCGCGGCAACCCGAACTGGCTTGCGCTCGAGCCGCGCGCGGCATTCTTTCAGCTGGGCAAATTCGCCCTGGCGGAGTCGCAGCGCGTGGCCCTCGCTCCAGGCTTCGGCGGCCTGCCGAAAAAGCGCGGTATCGCCGCCCGTCTGCGCGCTTTCCTCGCCGCGCGCCCGGACGCATGCGGC
The DNA here is from genome assembly GCA_021847125.1 of Pseudomonadota bacterium. Next base: position 3,879 of record JAJZUK010000030.1, read on the forward strand.
AACGCGCTGCTTGCGCGCGGCATCGATTACGCCTGCGGCACTTACGGTTTCGACGCGGATCTGCTCGTGGGCGAATGGGCGGACGGCGTGCTCGGCGACCACTATCCGTTGCCGGTGCGTATGCTCGCGCACGCGGAACAGCTGGTACGCGCGCATCTCGTCGCCGAGCTTTTTTGCGGAGATGCGGCAAGCGGCCACTTTGATCTGTTCGCGGTGGAGGGCGCAAGCGCCGGCATCACCTATGCATTCCAATCGCTGCTGCAATCGCAGCTGCTCGCGCCGGGCGATCGTATCGCGCTCGGCGTGCCGATCTTCACGCCCTACCTCGAACTGCCGCGGCTCGCCGAATACCGCTTCGAACTCGTGGAAATCGCGCAGGACGAGACCGCGCTGTGGCGCTATCCGGCGGCGCAGCTGGACAAGCTGCGCGACCCGAAAGTGAAGGCTTTCCTGGTCGTAAACCCGTCGAACCCCACAGCCATGGCCGTCGATGCAGCTGCGGCCGCGTACATCGGCAAGCTCGTGCGGGCGCGGCCGGAACTAATTCTGATCACGGACGACGTCTACGCGCCGTTTATCGAGGGCTTTCGCTCGCTCGCGGCGGTCGCGCCCGCGAATACGATTTTGCTCTATTCGTTCTCGAAGTACTGGGGCGCGACCGGCCTGCGGCTGGGCGTGGTCGGCCTGCATGCGTCGAACGCGCTCGATGCGCGCATCGCAGCAATGCCTGCCGAAGCGCAAGCAAGCGCGCGTTCGCGCTACCACGCCGTTTCGGCCGAACCCGAACGCATGAAGCTCATCGACAGGATGGTGGCCGACAGCCGTGCCATCGGCCTGAACCACACCGCCGGCCTGTCCGCCCCGCAGCAGGTACAGATGGCGCTGTTCGCACTCGACGGACTGCTCGACGCGGTCGGCGTGCGCAAGCGGACGGCGCACGCACTCGTGCGCGCGCGCTTCGAGCAGCTGTACCGCGGCGCAGCGCTCGACGCGCCCAGCGATCCGCTGCTGACCGGCTACTACGCCACGCTCGACGTGCCCGCGCTCGCGCGTGCGCGCTACGGCGATGCGTTCGCGCAATGGCTTACGGCGAGTTTCGAACCCATAGACTTCGTCGTGCGCCTGGCCGAGGAGCGCGGTGTGGTGCTCATGGACGGCGGCGGCTTCGATGCGCCGAAGATGTCGGTGCGGGTTTCGCTCGCGAATCTGCCGGACGACGCCTACGAGCCGATAGGCCGCGCGATCGCCGGTCTGCTCGCCGACTATCACGCCCAATGGTGCGCGCATGGTCTACCGCGTCCGCGCGGGCGCGACGAAGGCTGACGACGATCAGGCGGCCAGACTGCCGCCATGCGCCATTCTGCATTCGACGACACTTGCCCCGAGGCGAGGCCTCCTGCGTGGAAAAATCTGTTGACAATACAAATGAGAATCGTTATTATTATGGCAAAGGAGCTGCCATGAATAAACTTTTCCACATTCTTTCAGTACTTTGCCTGCTTCCCCTGCCCGCGATGGCGGACTACCCGGAGTTCGCCCTGGTCATACGCGACCACCGCTTCGAGCCGGCAGAAATCCGCGTTCCCGCCGGCCAGAAGATCAAGCTGGTAGTGCACAACCAGGACAGCAGCCCGGAGGAATTCGAAAGCTATGAACTCAAGCGGGAGAAGATCATTGCGCCGGGCAGCAAAGCCCAGATATTCGTCGGCCCGCTGAGTCCCGGCCGCTACCCCTTCTTCGGCGATTTCCACGAAAAAACGGCGCGCGGCGTCATCATCGCCGAGTAAATGGCATGCGGCCGCTCGCTACTGCGATTAACTGAAAGGAAGACCCATGAAGTCCTACGCGCTGCTGCTGCTCGCGGGTGCACTGCTCGGTCCGCTCAATGCCCACGCCGAGCCGGCCGATTACGTCTACACCCCGGCGGTCGAGTACGGCGAGAAAGAAATCGACTTCAAGGCGGGCAGCGCCCGCAAAGGCGATGACCCGCGCGAGTCCGCCAGCAGCCTCGGCTTCGGCTACGGCGCGAAGGAATGGTGGTTTACCGAGATCTACCTGAAGTACAAGCGGGAAAACAACGAGGGCACAAAGCCGGACGCGTTCGAGTGGGAAAACAAGTTCCAGCTTACCGAAACCGGAAAATACCCGGTGGACGTCGGCTTTATTCTCGAAATAGAGCGCCCGCGCGACCATGCCGAGGGCTGGGAAGTAAAGTGGGGTCCGCTGTTCGAAACCGATTTCGGCAAGATCCAGCTCAACGCCAACGCGCTGTTCAAGCGCAACTACCGCGCCGAAGGCCTCAGCGAAACCCAGTTCCTCTACCAGTGGCAGGCGAAGTATCGCTGGATGCCCCAGTTCGAATTTGGCTTCCAGGGATTCGGCGAGATGGGCAAGTGGGATCAATGGGCGGCGGCCGACGAACGCTCGCATCGCGCCGGGCCTGCGGTGTTCGGCAAACTCGCGCTTGGCGGACATCAGGCGATGCGCTACAACGCCGCCTGGCTATTGGGCGCGTCGCAGGCCGCCCCGGATCACAGCTTCCGCGTACAGGTCGAATACGAGTTTTAGCCAGCCGCGAGGGAAGCCGCGGCAGGCTAGCCGGCAGTCTGCGACAGCAGAAGCTGCTGCTCATCCGGAGTCAGTCCTAACGCATCGGCTACCGCCGCGCGGAGGGCGGCGTACGCCAGATCTATCGTCACTTCATCAACGATGAGGCCGGGCATTGCATGGAGGCGCTCGGCAGTCGGGCCGACCCCGCGCCGCAAACTTCGATTACACTGCGCGCTTTCGTGCTCAACAGCAGGTTAGTCGCCTGAAGGCTCCGCGTTTTCCGTTCTTTTATGGTTGGGCCATCGTCGCCGTGGCTTTCGTCACCATGGGCGTGGCGGTCAACGCGCGCACGGCATTCTCGCTGCTGTTCCCGCCCATACTCGCGGAGTTCGGCTGGGAGCGCGGCGTAACCGCCGGCGCGTTCTCGTTCGGCTTTTTCATCTCTGCCATCCTGAGCCCGCTGCTCGGCCGCCTGATGGACCGCCACGGACCGCTGCTGGTGCTCGAGGCAGGCGTGGGCATCATGGGCATCGGACTGCTCGCGGCCGCGCACGTGAGCCAGCCCTGGCATCTTTATCTCACGCTGGGCGTGCTCGTGGGCGCGGGCAGCGTGGCTCTGGGCTTCACCGGCCAGGCGCTGCATCTACCGAACTGGTTCGTGCGCCGACGCGGTCTCGCGATGAGCATCGCCTTTTCCGGCGTCGGCATCGGCTCCATCGTGCTCCTGCCCTGGCTGCAGAGCATGATCGCGCACGCGGGCTGGCGCGCCGCCTGCACCGGCATGGGCATTCTCGTATTCGGCCTGCTCGCGCCGCTCAATCTGCTGGTGCGGCGCCGGCCCGAGGATCTGGGCACGGGTCCGGACGGCGATCGCGTCGCGCCGGCATCGGCCACGGCCAAGCCGCACGCGAACGTCGTCGACCACGCCTGGGCCGCGATCGACTGGACGCTGGCGCGGGCGATGCGCACCGCGCGCTTCTGGTGGATCGCGCTTGGCTATTTCTGCGGCCTCTTTGCCTGGTACGCGGTGCAGGTGCATCAGACCAAATATCTGATCGAATCCGGTTTCGCCCCGATGTACGCGGCGTGGGCGCTGGGCTTCGTCAGCTTCGCCGCGATTCCGGGACAGATCGCACTCGGACACATCTCCGATCGCATCGGGCGCGAGTGGGTCTGGACCGTAGGCAACGCGGGCTTCGTGCTGTGCTATGCCGCGCTGCTCATGATGAGCGTCTCGCCCAGTCCCGCGCTGCTGTGGTTCATGGTGGCGGTGCAGGGCTTTCTCGGCTACGGCTTGACCTCGGTCCTAGGCGCGATCCCGGCCGAGATCTTCGCCGGCCGCCATTACGGCGGCATTTTCGGCACCCTCATGGGCATTGCTATCGTCGGCGGCGCGCTGGGTCCCTGGGTCACCGGCGCGCTCTACGATGCGAGCCACAGCTATACACTCGCGTTCTCGCTTGCGCTGGGCTGCAGCCTCGCATCGACGCTGTGCATCTGGCTCGCCGCACCGCGCCAGATACGCGCCGTGGCCGGCCGCATCGGCCGCGGTTAGCTGCAGACGCTGTGATCAGCAATGTGCCTAAGGTAGTATGAGAGCAAGTTCGTTCTATTTGCGGTGACGGTAGTTCATGCGTGTCGCAATCATCGGTTCCGGCCCGGCCGGCTTCTACGCGGCGGAAGCGCTGCTCAAGCGCACCGACACCGCGGTCGAGGTGGACATGTTCGACCGCCTCCCCACCCCCTACGGCCTGGTACGCGGCGGCGTGGCGCCAGACCACCAGAAGATCAAGACCGTCGCGCGCGTGTTCGCGAGTACCGCGGCACGCCCGACGTTTCGCTTTCTTGGCAACGTGTGCCTCGGGCGTGATCTCAGCGTGGAGGATATGCGCCGGCACTACCATCAGATCGTCTACGCCACCGGCAACGAAGCCGACCGCCGCCTCGGCATTCCGGGCGAAGGCATCGTACGC
>JAJZUK010000031.1 GCA_021847125.1 Pseudomonadota bacterium
CTGTCCTCCGCCGAGTTGTTGGAACATTACTCCGACAGCCTGTCGGCAGAGGACAGGCTGAAAATGCTGCATGGCATACAAGGCGGCGTCAAGCGCATGAATGCCATGATCGAAGATGTGCTGATCATAGGCAAAGCCGAGGCCGGCGCCCTGCAGTTCGAGCCGAAGCCGGTCGACCTGGGTGACCTGTGCCGCAAGGTGGTGGAGGAATTGCGCGGCGGCGTGGCCAAGCAGCACGTCATTCAATTCGAACAGGAGTTCAAGCGCAGCAGCCTGAATCTGGATGAAAAGCTGCTGCGCCACATTCTCACCAATTTGCTTTCCAACGCGGCCAAGTACTCTCCCCCGGGGAGCACCGTGTCGCTGCTGCTGGCCGAGCGCGACAGCCAGGCGCTGATCGAGGTCGGCGACCAGGGCATAGGCATACCGCCGGAGGACCTAGCACGCATGTTCGAGAGCTTTCACCGCGCTTCCAATGTGGGCAATCGGCAGGGCACCGGCCTCGGGATGGTCATCGTCAAGAAGGCCGTGGAATTGCACGGCGGCACCATCTCGATCGACAGCAAAGTCAACGCGGGCACCCGCATCAGCGTGTTTCTGCCGCTGGCGCAATCGGCCAGGACAGCCTGAGCATGGCGCGGGTATTGCTCATCGACGACGACCAGTCGAACCTGGATTTCATGCGGCAGGTGATGCGCATCGACGGGCATGAACTGGCCTGGGCGCCAGACGGCGAGCAGGGGCTGGCGCTGGTGAAACAATTCCGCCCGCAAGTAATCATCTGCGACGTGGTGATGCCGCATCTGGGCGGCTACGCCGTGCTCGAAACGGTGCGCGCCGACCCGCAGTTCGCCGGCGTGCCGGTGCTGCTGTTCTCCGCCGCAATGAGCGAAGATGCGCGCACCATCGGCCTGCGCCGCGGCGCAACCGAAGGGCTGGCCAAGCCTTTTGACCTGGAGCAGCTGCGCGCTGCGATCCGGCGTTGTCTGGGGCAGGAGCGGTGATGAAGAAGATTCTGGTGGTGGAGGACGAGGCGGCGATCCGCCTGAACCTGACGCTGATGCTGAAGGGGGAGGGTTATGCGGTGGACTCGGCCGAGGACGGACGCGACGGCATCGAGCATGCCAAGAGCTTCGCGCCGGACTTGATCGTAAGCGACGTGATGATGCCCGAGCTCGACGGGTTCGGCATGCTCGAGGCGCTGCGCGCCGAGCCGCGCTTCGCCGATACACCGTTCATCTTCCTTACCGCGCTCAACGACCGGACCAGCATGCGCCGCGGCATGAACCTCGGCGCGGATGACTTCCTCAACAAACCGTTTACGCGCGACGAGCTGCTGGAGGCGGTGAATTCACGCCTGAAGAAATACGAAAATGCGGCACGCTCGCTGGCCGAGCGCCTGGTTGCCGGAAACGACGAGCTCAGGCGCTGGTACCGGCAGGGCCTTACCGGCGCAGAACGCGAGCGGCCGCTGGCATTTGCCGAGACCGCCGGCATGACCGGAAAAATGACCGTGGCCACGGTGCTGTTCGCCGACATCCGCAATTTCACCACCTATTCAGAGCGTCTCACCGCAGGCCAGATCGCCGAGTTGCTCAACGCCTATTTCGAGGCCGTGTGCCAGCCTATCGTGCGCAACGGCGGGCGCATCGCGAAGCTGATCGGCGACGGCATCATGGTGGTATTCGAGGCGCGCCCCGAGGACGGCGAGGACAACCACGCCCGCCGCGCGATCCGCGCGGGGCTGGGGATCGTGCTCGCGGCGAATGCCTTCGGCGACTGGTTCAAGCAGCATTTCGATCTCGGGGGGCTGCCCGAATTCGCGACCGGCGTGGGCATACATACCGGCGACCTGATGGAAGTGCGCATCGGGCCTCCCGGGGCGGAAGACCTGACGGTGGTCGGCGACAGCGTCAACGTCGCCTCGCGCCTGGAGGGGCAAACCAAGGAACTGGGCTGGCCGGTGGTCGCGAGCATGGCCGCGGTCAGCATGGCCGGAGGGCTGGTGGCCACCGGAGAGACGCGCTTGCTCGAGCTGCGCGGCCGCAATGTGCCGATCGAGGCCACGGAAGTCACGGGCATAGGCGCGGCCGAAGGGGCCGAGGAAGGGCCGATCGAAGTGCCGGATTCGCTGCGCGTCGCGCTGGCAGAAAATGCGCAAATGACCGCGCGCGCCGCCAAGGCGGCGCTGTCCGAAACCCTGCGCATCATCACCAGCGAGCTGTCGCGGGTGCTGGCCGCCGGCCGGCCGCTGCAGATCAAAGGCTATCGCGTGCTGAAGAAGATCGGGGAAGGCGGCATGTCTAACGTCTTTCTCGCCGAGCGCGAAGCCGACGGCTCGCAGGTTGCGCTGAAAATCCTCAACGCGAAGCCCAGCGACGACAAGCAACTGCTGCAGCGCTTCATCCAGGAATCGGCGCTGATTTCCGATATCGACCATACCAACGTGGTCAAGATTTACGACAAGGGGTTCACCGACGATTACGCCTATATCGCGATGGAATATTTCACCGGCGGCAGCTTGAAGGACGTCATCGCCGGGGGGCTGACGCCGCGCCAGGCGCTGTCGCTGCTGGCGCAGGCGTCCGCAGCACTGGCGGAGATCCATCGCCTCGGCATCGTGCACCGCGACGTCAAGCCGGCGAACATGATGCTGCGCGCCGACGGCACCATGGTGCTCGCAGATTTTGGCATCGCCAAGCGCTATGAGGGATCGATGGACCGGACCGTGCATGGCGAGTTTTTCGGCACGCCGTATTACATCTCGCCCGAGCAGGCCAATGGCAAACCCGCGACCGAGCGCTCCGACATCTACAGCCTGGGCATTATCTTTTACGAAATGCTGATGAACCAGCGGCCGTTCGACGGCAATTCGATAGTCGAACTGATCGCGCAGCACGTGCACGCGCCGGTGCCGCGCCTGCCGGAGGCGTTGGCGGACTACCAGGTGCTGCTCGATGGCATGCTGGCCAAAGACCCGGCCGAACGCCTGCAGAACGCGGACGAGGTGCTGGCGGTGATCGACCGCGTGTGGACGCAGATCGCGCTGCGCGCGAACACGGAGCAAGGCCGGGCTTGACGCAGCACGAAGTGTTTTCTGCGCGCACCCATCGCGCGACGGCGCGCGGGGCGAAAAGACTGTCCATCATCATTCCGACGCTGGACGAAGCCGGAGGCATAGTCGCCACGCTGGAGTCTTTGCGCGAATTGCGCCGCCGCGGCCACGAGGTCATCGTCGCGGACGGCGGCTCCCGCGACGCAACGACGGCGCTGGCCCAGGGCCGCGCCGACCGGATCGTATGCTCGCCGGCCGGCCGGGCCGAGCAGATGAACGCGGGCGCGCGGGCTGCGGCGGGCGAGCTGCTGGTTTTTCTGCACGCCGATACGCGCCTGCCGCAGGAGGCAGACCGCGTGTTAATGGAGCGCCTGGCCGCCAGCGGCGCCGTCTGGGGCCGCTTCGATGTGCGCATAGCCGGCGCGCACCCCCTGCTGCGGCTGGTGGAACGCATGATGAACCTGCGCTCCAGACTGACGCACATCTGCACCGGCGACCAGGGCATATTCGTGCGGCGCGAGGCGTTCCAGTCCATCGGCGGCTACCCCGACCAGGCGTTGATGGAGGACATCGCCATCAGCGCGCGTTTGCGCCGCCTGTCGGCGCCGCTGTGCCTGCGCGAGCGCTGTCTGACCTCCGCGCGCCGCTGGGAAAACGACGGCGTGCTGCGCACCATCGTGCGGATGTGGTGGTTGCGCCTGCAGTACGCCTGCGGCGCGGCGCCGGCACGGCTGGCGCGCGCCTATGCAACGCGCAGCCGGCGCGAACCCGCCGCAAAATGACGCTTGCAAGTTCAGCTACAAGGGAGCAAGCGAAGAAGCATCCCCTGGCGTCGCCGTGAATCCAAGCTGCCGCATCATGGTATTTGCCAAAGCGCCGCGGCCGGGCAGGGTGAAGACGCGCCTGATTCCGCTGCTGGGCGAGACGGGCGCCGCGCAATTACAGCAGCAGTTGATCGAGCGCACGCTGCGTACAGCCGCGGCGGCCGGCCTCGGGACCGTCGAGTTGTGGTGCGCGCCCGGACCGGACGAAGCCTATTTCTCGGACTGCGCCAAGCGACACGAACTCAGTCTGAGGGCGCAGGGTGAGGGCGATCTGGGACTGCGCATGGCGCGCGCCCTGGAGTCCGCCATGGCGGAAGGTTCGCCGGGGTTGTTGATCGGCTGCGACTGCCCGGCGTTGACGCCGGCCTATTTGCGTGAGGCCGCTGCCGCGCTGGCTGGCGGGGACGACGCGGTATTCGGCCCGGCGGAGGACGGCGGCTATGTGCTCGTCGGTGCGGCGCGCAGTCCGGTGGCGGAGTTGTTCGAGGATATCGCCTGGGGCGGCGCGGCGGTGATGCAGGAAACGCGGGGGCGATTGGCGCGGGGCAACTGGCGTTGGCGTGAATTGGCGACCTTATGGGACGTGGACCGGCCGGAGGATCTGGCGCGCCTGCGTCAGTTGCCGGCCAAATAGGGCGATTTGGCCGCGCGGGGCAGTCCCCCAAGGGGACTTCCTTCGGGGCGCCTCGCATCGCGCTTCGCCTGACGCGGCCTGTTGCAAAATGAGTCTTGTAACGAGCCTGTGCCAAAATAAAAAGGCAGGGTAATCGGTGTTTGCCTTTTACCCTGCCCCCGCGGGGAGAGGAGGAGGAGACCCCGCGAAGCCGGTGGTGCAGTTCTGCCTGCTAGCGGAAGAAACTGCCGCTGAAGGTGAACATCATCTGGCCGCCCAAAATGCAGGCAAGCTTCACCGAGGCCAGCAGCGCTGCCGCGCTGGCGGTCAGATAACCTGCGAGTATTTTTACGATGCCGAAGTTCATGATATGACCTTCACTAAATTTATAGAATAAGTCTAAATTCTAAGTAATTATTTGTCTAATTGATTTTTTGAATTTAATATATCTGTTCTATGGATATAAGAAATATCGACCTGAACCTGCTGGTGGCGCTCGATGCGCTGCTCGCCGAGCGCAGCGTGTCGCGCGCCGCGGTGCGCCTGCATCTATCGCAACCCGCCGCCAGCGCCCTGCTCGCGCGCCTGCGCGAGTTGTTCGGCGACCCTCTGCTGCTGCGTAGCGCGCGCGGCATGCTGCCGACGCCGCGGGCGCTGGAACTGCTCGGTCCGGTGCGGCAGGTGCTGCACGAGATCGACGCCATCGTCCGGCCGAAGGCCGCGTTCGACGCCGCCAGTGCCAAGCATACTTTCACCCTGTCGGCGTCGGATTACGTCGAGTACGCGCTGCTGCCGACCCTGGTGGATTACCTCGAGCACAAAGCCCCGGGGGTGCGTCTGGAGGTGAGGCCGCTGGATCTGCAATTGGTGGCAAAGCAGATGGAAAATGGCGACGTCGATCTTTGCATTACCGGGCTCCAGAATGCCCCGGCCGGATTGCATGTGCGGCCGCTTTATACGGAGCGCATCGTATCCGTGGTGCGGCGCAACCATCCGGGCGTGGGCGCGCGCCTGACGCTGGATAAATTCTGCAGCCTGGAGCACATCCAGGTGTCGGTGCGCGGCAGCGGGTTCAGCAACCGTATCGACGAGGCGCTGACCGCGCTGGGACGCACGCGCCGCGCGCGACTGGCGGTGCCGCATTTCCTGCTGATCCCCGAGATCGTCGCGCGTTCGGACATGATCAGCGCCTTGCCGGAGCGCCTTGCGCGCGGCTATGCGAAAAGGCTGCGCATCTTCGAGCCGCCGCTTGATATTCAAGGTTTCACCGTGGGCGAAATATGGCACGAGCGCAATCAGCGCGATCCGGCACAACAGTGGTTGCGCGACCTGCTGCTGACGCTGGCCGAAAAACCGCCGAAATAGCCTAACGCGCCTCGGATTGCAGCAAGTCCCCGCACGCGGGAAGGCGCGAGCGCGGTGCGGTGCGCACCCGGTTGCCTGCTAGAATCGTCCTGAATCACGCGAGGAATTGCAGCATGGACGACGAACTCTGCTTTCTGCCGGCAACCGAACTGGCGCAGCGCATCCGGCACAAGGACCTGTCGGCGCGCGAGCTGATGAAGGCGTCGCTGGCGCAGATCGAGCGCCTCAACCCCAAGCTTAATGCCATCGTCAGCCTGTACGCCGAGCAGGCCCTGGCTCAGGCGCGGGAAGCGGACGAGAAGCAGGCGCGGGGCGAAACGCTAGGGCCCCTGCACGGCCTGCCGGTGGCGCACAAGGACCTGTTCCTGACCCGTGGCATGCGCACCACCTTCGGCTCGCCCATATTCAAGGACTTCGTCCCCGAGCAGAATCTGCTGATCGTGGACCGGCTGCAGGCGGCGGGGGCCATTTCTATAGGCAAGACCAATACGCCGGAATTCGGCGCCGGCTCGCAGACTTTCAACGCCGTGTTCGGCAAGACGCTCAATCCCTACGACACCAGCAAGACCTGCGGCGGCTCCTCCGGCGGCGCGGCGGTGGCGCTGGCGGCAGGCATGGTGCCTTTGGCCGACGGCAGCGACATGGGCGGCTCGCTGCGCTGCCCGGCGAATTTCTGCAACGTCGTCGGCCTGCGCACCTCGCCCGGACGCGTGCCGGTCTGGCCGGCGAAGACCGGCTGGAGCACGCTCGGGGTGCAAGGGCCGATGGCGCGCACGGTCGGCGACTGCGCGCTGATGCTCTCCGCGATCGCGGGCCGGGATGCGAGGAGCCCGATCGCCATCGCCGAGCCGGGCCAGCTGTTCGCACGGCCGCTGGCGCGCGATTTCAAGGGGGTGCGCATTGCCTGGAGCACCGACCTCGGCGGCTTGCCGCTGGATGCGCGCGTCTGCGCGGTGCTGGCCTCGCAGCGCGCGACGTTCGCCGCGCTGGGCTGTGTGCTGGACGAAGCCACACCCGACCTGTCCGATGCGAACGACATTTTCATGTCCCTGCGCGCCTGGCAGTTCGAACTCGCCTACGGCGAGCTGCTGGACCGGCACCGCGGCGAGCTCAAGGATACGGTGATCTGGAACATAGAAGCGGGCAGGAAGCTCTCCGGCCCGGACGTCGGCGCGGCGGAGCAAAAGCGCACCACGCTGTTCAATCGCATGCACGCCTTCATGCAGCGCTACGAGTTCCTGATCCTGCCGGTGAACCAGGTGCCGCCCTTCGACGTCGGTCAGCCCTATGTCACCGAGATCAACGGCATGGCCATGGAAAGCTATATCGACTGGATGAAATCCTGCTACTTCATCACCGTGACCGGCCATCCCGCAATCTCGGTGCCCTGCGGTTTCACCGCCGAAGGGCTGCCGGTGGGGGTGCAGATCGTGGGGCGCCACCAGGACGATTTCGGCGTGCTGCAGCTGGCCTACGCGTTCGAGCAGGCGACCCAGTTGTGGCGCCGCCGCCCGGCGCTCGCGCAGTAGCCGAACGCACAGGCACGGTCATCGCGCGACGCGCACCGCCTGCTTAGAGGCCATTTCAGAATTACCGAAATGGCCCCTGATATAGGGGAGCACGAGGGGAGGTATCCCCTCGTTTTGAAATGAGCTCTTGGCTTCAGGCGATGGTCACGCCGCCATCGGCGACTATGGTCTGTCCGGTGACGAAACTTCCGGCTTTGGAGGCGAGAAATACCGCGATGCCGCCGATTTCCCCGGCTTCACCCAGGCGCCGTAACGGCGTCATCGCCTCGCGCGCCTGGCGCGCTTTTTCGTTTTCCCACAGCGCGCGCGCGAAATCGGTCTTGATCAGGCCGGGCAGGATCGCGTTGACGCGGATGTTGGACGGGCCCCACTCGCAGGCGTAATTCCTGACCAGCGCCGTGTCGGCGGCCTTGGACACGCCGTACAGTCCGATCACGGTATTGCCCTTGAGCGCGGCGATGCTGGAGACGATGATGACCACGCCGTCCTTGCGTTCGGCCATTTGCGGAATCACCATATTGCACAGCCACCAGTTGCTCTTGATGTTGTTGCCCATGATCTTGTCGAACACTTCGTCGCTCGTTTGCGCCGTCGGCCCGTACACCGGATTGGCCGCGGCGTTGCACACCAGGATGTCGATTTTGCCCCAGTGTTTCATGGTCGCGTCGACCAGCTGCTGCAGCTGCTCCTTGTGCGCGATGTTGCACGGCAGGGAGATCGCCGCGTAGCCCTTGGCGGTGAATTCCCGGGTCACTGCCTCGCAGGCCTCGACCTTGCGGCTGGAAATCACCACCTTGGCGCCCGCTTTCGCCATTTCCTCGGCGATGGACTTGCCTATGCCCTTGGTCGAGCCGGTGATCAGCGCGACTTTGCCTGTCAGATCGAACATGCCTTGCTCCCGGGTTGAATGACGCCTCGATTTTCGCATCTATACGCGGCGACTTAAATAGCGCCAGTTTGCTTTTTTCAGAGTTTGCTAGTTGCGCGGACGAGAAACCGTCCGCGCGGATCG
>JAJZUK010000032.1 GCA_021847125.1 Pseudomonadota bacterium
GAGGAACACCGCGCCGAGCACGAGAAAGGTGAGCCCGGGCGCATGCCAGGCAAAGCCCAGGGCGTGCCTGGGATCGAGCGCGGCGAGCACGGCCGGCGTCTGCGCGATCGACACCGCGCCGAGCGCGGCGAGGGCGATGAACCACAGCACGGTAATGCGGCCAAACAGATTGCCCAGGGCGCCGGTGCCGCGGCTCTGAATGGCAAACAAGCCGACCAGGATCGCGATCGTGATGGGCACGATCCAGTGCTCGAATGCGGGCGTGGCCACCGACAATCCCTCGACGGCGGAGAGTACCGAGATCGCGGGGGTGATCACGGCGTCGCCGTAGAACAGCGACGCGCCGAAAATGCCGAGCATCGCCACCGTCCAGCTGAGGCGCGGATGCTGACGCGTCAGGCGGGAGGCGAGCGCGAGCAGCGCGAGTATGCCGCCTTCGCCGCCGTTGTCGAAGCGCAGCATGATGGTCACGTATTTCAGGGAGACGATCAGCGTGATCGACCAGAACATCATCGACAGTACCGCCAGCACGTTCGTCTCGGTGAGAGGCAGGCCGTGCGTGCCGCTGAACGCTTCCTTGAACGCATACAGCGGGCTGGTGCCGATATCGCCGTAGACGACGCCGAGGGCGGCAAGGGTCAGTACCGACAGCGAGGACTTGCTCTTGCTTTCGTTGCCGGGGTGGGCGCTTGAGGGCATGGCTACCCCCTATCAGGCTAAGTGAGGGGCGGAACTATATGCCTATTTATGCTGCAATGCAACATTCGGTGGGCGGGTATTTCACGCTTCCGCCGGCCTTGCGCGTGGAGCGGCAAACGCGCGCCGCTGCGCCGCTGCTAGCGTCCGCCCGGCGGGCGCGCACCGGGATTTGCACCGGCACCCGGGCGCGCTGCAGCCTGGGAGTCGCGGCTGTCCCTGGCTGACCCGCCCGCCCGCTGTTCTTCATGCTTTGCCCGCGGGGCATGCTCGGCTGGCCTGGCGTGCCCTGCCTGAGCGGGCGGCGCTGCTGCTGCAGGGGGCGCAGCCAATGCCGGCTGTAGAGCCGGCGCAGGCCGCGGAGCGGGCGCGAGACGCGCGACTGGCGCAGTTTGCACTGTGGGCGCGGGTGGTACAACCGGTGCGGGTGCCGTGGGTTGTGCGCCGACGCGCGTATGGCGGCGGCCATCGAAGCGCGCTTCTGGCCGTACCTGCGGCGGGACCGCCGGTGCCGTTTGTAGGACTGGCGCAGGCGCAGCGGGTAGCGTGCGGACACGGTTATCGCGGCGGCCATCGAATCGTGCTTCCGGCGGTAGCTGCGGCGGGACGACGGCGCGCCTGTCCATGCGTTCCTCCGGACGGCTTATCCCGATGCGACTGTGCTGGTTCTGCGGCGTGCCTGGTGTGCCGAATCGCTGCGTTGTCGCTGCCCCGCCCTGGACGGTGCGCGGGTGGTTTTCCGCTTCGTGGGGCCATGCGCGGGGCGCGCGATTCGGGACTATTGGCCGGATTGCGATGCGACCATGGCTGTCATAGCGGTTGTTGTGCTGCACTACCCGCAGCTGGCGCCGGGGCCAGTCGAACGCCCCGAAGAAGAACCCCGCCGAAACGCTGACCGGCGGGCCCCAGTAGACGGCTCTCGCGTAGCTCGGCCGCGCCCCAGGCCATGGCCGCAGGTAGACCGGCGGATAGGCGGGCCACCACCACGTCCCGTAGGCCACCAGCGGGTCGTAATAGGGCACATAAACGATACGCGGATCAAGCGGCTCCAGCATCAAGCCCGAACCGCTGTCGATCACGCGCAGGCGATCATCCGGGAGCAGGTTCCCTGCGGCCGCAGCGCGGCTTCGCAGGGCCTGCACCGTATCCATCAACTGTGCTTGCTGGTCGAGGAACGCATCGCCCAGGTTTTGCGTCCACTGCGGGTTCTCATCCATGCGCTCGAGCACTTGCGGGAACGCGAGCAGCGATCTCACGCTGGCATCCCAGTCCTCGCCCTCGGCTGCGCGCATCGCGTCGTCGCCGGAAAGGCCGGGGCGGGCGCGAGACCAGCGCGCCGCCTCGGCAACTTCGAACGGATAGGTTGCCGCCATCAGGATCTGCGACAGCAGCGGGTCCGGGTAGAGCGCGATCGGAGCAAGCATCTGGTCCAGTTCCTGCTGCGAATACGCATACGCGCCCTGGGCGTGGGCGCCGCCCTGCGCAAACACCAGCGTAATTGCCGCGAGCAGCGCGAACCACCGTGGGGAAATATTTCGAATGCGCGTTTTCATAGGCACCGCCTGTGTTGGCTGGGGCGCTACGCGTATCCCTGTTCCCGTCGCGCCTGGTCCGATAACTGTCAGAACGCCCGGTCGGCGTGATGGTTCACGGCGAAAGTGCAAACAAATGTAACGCCTGAGGGCGATGCTAGAATTCCTGTCTCGCACACTGCAACAACGGAGGCGGCGCATGGACCAGGCCGGGGCATTGATCGACAAGGTGCGCGCTTGGGTAGCCGAGGCGAAGCGCGTCGTGATCCTCACCGGCGCCGGTATTTCCACCGAATCGGGAATCCCGGATTTTCGCGGGCCGCAAGGCGTGTGGACGCGGGATCCGGAGGCGGAGAAGCTGTCCAATATCCGTTACTACATGGCCGATGCCGAAATCCGCAAGAAAGCCTGGCAGGCGCGGCTGGTGCATCCGGCATGGGAGGCGCAGCCAAACGCGGGCCACGAGGCCATCGCCGGGCTGGAGCGGCGCGGCAAGTTGCATGCGCTGATCACGCAGAATATCGACGGCCTGCACCAGAAGGCGGGGAATTCACCCGAGCGCGTGATCGAGGTGCATGGCACGGTGCTCAAGGTGGTATGCATGAGCTGCGGCTGGAAGGGGCCGATGCAGGAGACTCTGGTGCGCCTTCTGACCGGCGAGGACGATCCCCCGTGCAAGCTCTGCGGCGGCATCCTGAAGAGCGACACCATTTCCTTCGGCCAGAACCTGGTGCCCGAAGTGATCGAACGCGCGATGCGCGCGGCGGCCGAGGCCGACTGCTTCATTGCGATCGGCACCAGCCTGCAGGTCTACCCGATCGCCGGAGCCGTGCCCGAGGCGAAATCCGCCGGCGCGCGGGTGGTCATCATCAACGCCGAGCCGACGCCTTTCGACGACATTGCCGACGCGCTGCTGAGCGATTCCATCGGCGGCACGCTGCCGCGTATTTTTTAGCCCCGATTAGATAGAAATGATTAGGGCCGTTTCGGCAATCCCGAAACGGCCCCGCAAGACCAGCCGGGCAGGAACAGGAACGCCCCCGCCCCCTGACCGGATCTCGATGCTAGACGTGACTCGGCAATATCGCTTTGATGCCGCGTTCGGCGAGTTCGACGCCGGCGCGGATTCCGGCCAGCGCGCCGAACATCAACTCGGCGAGGACTTCGCCGTCGTGGATATAGCCGGCGACGCGCTGGCGTTCGCTTTCGCTGAAGTGAAGGTGGTCCAGCTGAGTGAAGGTGCCGGGACCGACAGGTGTGCTATGGCGCATGATGGTTGCCTTGTTTTCCGATTAAATTCGCGACTTGCCCGGTCCTGCTCAGTAGTGGGCCATGCCGGTGCGTTCGAAATGACGCTGGCGTTGCTCCAGGTCGGCCAGGTTCTCCGATGCGGCGAAGAAATTGTCGCGCTCGGACGTTTCGATGCGATCGAGCCAATCGCCGATGCGCGCGAACACGGCTTTGATGATGCGGGCGAGTTCGATGCTGCGCTGCTGACGTGCGAGGCGCGCGATCTCGTGAATGTCGAGCGCGGTTTCGTTCGCCGCTTCCACTTGGATATTGCTGCGCACAAAATCTTGCGCGGGGGCGGGTGATCTGAAAACTTTGACGGCGGGCTCGCCAAACGCCGCGTCGGGGCGTACGATACTGTCACCTTCGTACAGGGGGGCGTAAAGTCTCATGGTAAATCCCTTCAAAATCCGGTTGATTAAGCACGAATATCGCGCTTCATGTTTAATATATTACGGGCGCAATCCCCGGTTTTCCAATCGCATGTTCGGATAGCGGCCATCGCTTTAGGTTATACTGTGGGTAATCGCATGATGCAGCGCAACAAATTGGCTCGAGCCAGGCCGTTTTCCCACTGAAAAATAGACATTGATATGGAGCTTTACCAACTGCGCAGCTTTGTCGCTGTGGCCGATGCGGGGCATCTGACCCGGGCGGCGGAGCGGCTGCACGTCAGCCAACCGGCGGTCAGCGCGCAAATCAAGGCGCTGGAGGACGAACTCGACCTGGTTTTGTTCGAGCGGACTTCCAGCGGCATGGTCCTGACCTCGGCCGGCTCGCGCCTGCTCACCGATGCGGAGAGGGTGCTGTCCGCGGCCCAGGCCTTGCGCAACGTGGCGAAGGCGCTAAAAGGCGAGGTTACCGGGAAGGTGCGCGTGGGCACGACCTCGGACCCGGGCTTCATCCGCGTCGGCGAGTTCCTGAACACGACGATTGCGCGCCATCCCTTGCTGCAAGTCGAATTGCACCAGGAAGTCACCGGCGCCGCGTTTGCGCAGGTGCAGGACGGGGAACTGGACGCAAGCTTCTACTACGGCGAAATCGAACATCCCGGCGTGGCCGCATTGCGGCTGCGGTCAAGCACCTATCGCGTGGCCGCGCCGGCCGCCTGGAAACGGCGCGTGGTCGATGCCGACTGGAGCGAAATCGCGCAGCAACCGTGGATCATCACGCCGTCGATCAGCACCCACCACAAGCTGGTGCGCGCGCTGTTCGACAAGCACGGCATAGAGCCGACCAGGGTGGTGGAAGCGGACCAGGAGTCGGTGATTGCCAATCTGGTCGTGTCCGGGGTCGGCCTGTCCCTGATCCGCGAGGACTTGGCGCTGGAAAAGGAAACCGCCGGCCAGGTCTGCCTGTGGCGCGACGTGCGGCTGGAGACCACGCTCTGGTTTATCTACCCCCTGGCGCGCAAGGACGACCCGGCGATTCGCGCGCTGCTGGACGTGCTGCGCGACACCTGGAACCTGCCCGAGGAAGCGCCCGGCGTTCTCAGCCGGCTAGGCTGAGCGGCGCCGCGCCGGTCTCTCCGGCAGGCGGCGATCCGCGCCCAGGCTTAGCGCGATTCGACCGCAGTCTCAGCCCGGGTCAAAATCCCTCGAGCACGATTTTGCCCAGGGTATGGCCACCCTCGATCAGCTTGTGCGCGCGCTTCAGGTTGGCCGCGTTGATTTTTCCGAGATGGGTGGTGAGCGTCGTCTTGAGCGTGCCCGCTTCGATCAGCGCCGCCGTCGCGTTGAGCAGATTGTGCTGCTCTATCATGTCCGGGGTCTTGAAACTGGAGCGGGTGAACATGAATTCCCAGGCGAGGCCCACGCTCTTGCCCATCAGCGGGGTCAGGTCGACCGGTTTCAGCGCCGAGACGATGGCGCAGATGTTTCCCAGCGGCTTGATGATGGGGGCGAACGCGGGGAACCAGCGATCGGTGTTGTTGAGACAGAAAATGTAATCGACCTCTTTCGTGCCCAGCGCCTCGAGTTGCGGCGCCAGATCCTTGCTGTGATCGATCACGTGATCGGCGCCCAGGGCGCGCACCCAGGCCACCGATTCCGGCCGCGAGGCGGTGGCGACCACCGTAAGCCCGGCCAGTTTTTTCGCGAGCTGGATCGCGATCGAGCCGACACCGCCGGCGCCGGCGATGATCAGCAGCGACTTGCCCGCATGCGCGCCGGTCCGGGAGATGGCCATGCGGTCGAACATGCCCTCCCAGGCGGTGATGGTGGTGAGCGGCAGCGCCGCGGCTTCGGCGAAACCGAGGTTCGCGGGTTTGCGGCCGACAATGCGCTCGTCGACCAGGTGGAATTCGCTGTTGCCCCCCGGGCGCACGATGCTGCCGGCGTAATACACCGCATCGCCGGGCTTGAACAGCGACACCTCCGGCCCGACCGCCTTGACCACGCCGGCGACGTCCCAGCCGAGCACCCGCGGGGTCTTTTCGACCAGGTCCTTGGGCGCGCGCCGCTTGGTGTCGACCGGATTGACCGAGATCGCCTTTACTTCGACCAGCAGATCGCGCCCGCCGGCGCTGGGCGTGTCGATCTCGATGTCGAGGAAGGACTCGGGATCGTCGATGGGAAGGTAGCGGTAGAGTCCGACGGCTTTCATGTGTTTCTCCTAATACGATGACACTCTGGTGTGCAAGCTCGCTGCTACTTCTGCCATGCATCCTTCAGCGTCACGGTGCGGTTGAATACCGGCACACCGGGTTTCGAGTCGACGCGATCGGCCACGAAATACCCGTGCCGCTCGAACTGGAAGCGCTCCTCCGGCTGTACCTGCCGCAAAGCCGGTTCGACCTGTGCCCTGATCGTTTTCTTCGCCTCGGGATTGATATCGAGCAGGAAATCGCGCTCGCCCGCACCGGGGTGGGGGACCTTGAACAATCGATCGTACAGACGCACTTCGCACTCGCAGGCGTGTCTCGCCGAAACCCAGTGGATATTGCCTTTGACCTTGTAGGTATCGGAGCCGGGCGTGCCCGATTTGCTGTCGGCGAAATAATTGCAGCGCACCGCGACGACCTTGCCGGCGGCATCCTTGTCGCAACCGGTGCATTCGACCACGAAACCGTAGCGCAGCCTCACCTTGTTTCCCGGATACAGCCGGAAGTAGCCCTTGGCCGGGGTCTCCATGAAATCCTCGCGCTCTATCCACAGTTCGCGCGCGAACGGCACCGGGCGCTTGCCGAGTTCCGGCTTCTGCGGATGGTTGGGCGCAAGGCATTCCTCTTCTGCGCCCTCGGGGTAATTGTCGATGACGAGCTTCAGCGGGTCGAGCACCGCGATGCGCCGCGGCGCGACCTCGTTCAGGTGCTCGCGCATGCACTCCTCGAGCACGCTGTAGTCGATCCAGGAATCGGACTTGGATACGCCGATGCGTTCGGCGAACAGGCGAAAGCCCTCGGGCGTGTAACCGCGCCGGCGCGCCGCTACCAGGGTCGGCAGGCGCGGATCGTCCCAGCCTGCGACGTGCTTTTCCTCGACCAGCTGGATCAGCTTGCGTTTGGACAGGACGGCATAGGTGAGATTGAGCCGCGCGAATTCGAGTTGCTGCGGCAGCGGCCGCGCGAGCAGGCCGCCCTCGGCCAGGCGCGCGAGCAGCCAGTCGTAGAAGGGGCGCTGGTCCTCGAACTCCAGGGTGCAGATGGAATGGGTAATCTGCTCCAGCGCGTCCTCTATCGGATGGGCGTAGGCGTACATCGGATAGATGCACCAGGCGTCGCCGGTGCGGTGGTGGGTCGCGGTCCTGATGCGGTAGATCGCCGGGTCGCGCAGGTTGATATTGGGCGAACTCATGTCGATTTTCGCGCGCAGCACCATGCTGCCGTCCGCATGTTGACCTGAGCGCATTTCACGCAGGCGGGCGAGCGATGCCGCGGCAGGGCGGTCGCGCCACGGGCTGTTCTGGCCGTGCTCGGTCAGCGTGCCGCGCGTGGCGCGCAGTTCCTCGGCGCTTTGCTCGTCGACGTAGGCGTGGCCGGAAGTGATCAGGTATTCCGCCGCCTGGTACATGGCGTCGAAATAGTCGCTTGCGTGGTACAGGTGCTCGGTGCCGTTCGCGTTCCAGCCGAAGCCGAGCCAATGCACCGCATCGAGTATGGAATCGACGTATTCCTGCTCTTCCTTTTCCGGATTGGTGTCGTCGAAGCGCATGTGGCACACGCCGCCGTAATCGCGTGCGAGGCCGAAATTGAGGCAGATCGACTTGGCGTGGCCGAAGTGCAGGTAGCCGTTGGGCTCGGGCGGAAAGCGCGTG
Organism: Pseudomonadota bacterium; assembly: GCA_021847125.1. The sequence goes on from JAJZUK010000032.1 coordinate 7,773, forward strand.
CGGATTTTCGCCGGATCGGCAGGCGCGCCGGCGTGGGTCGCCGCGAAGCCGGGGCGCCCGCCCCAGGTGCGCGGCGCATACTTGCCGCTGGCGAGGTCGGCGTCGATGGCGTTGCGGATGAAATTGGTGAGGTGCGCAGCGGGCGCGCCGGCAGGCTTATTCATGGTTTCGACAGCGCGTGGCGGTAGGCATGCGCAATTTTACCCCACTGGCGGACGGGGGCCCATGAATCCGCAGCCGCGCTGTTGAGCGCTGCCGGATTATTGTATGATCCGTGCTCGTTCTTCCCCGCCCATTCATGGAATCCAAATGAAAACATCTGCCGAATCCGCCTGGCCCGATGAAGTCCATGCGCTTCTGAAATCCGCTGGCGTGCGCCAGGTCGCGGTCGTCCCGGACGCGGGACACGCGCGTCTGATCAAGCTGTGCGAAAAAGACAAATCCATGCGCGTGGTCAGGCTCACCACCGAAGAAGAGGGCGTGGCGCTGCTTGCCGGGGCCTGGCTCGGCGGCGAGAAAGGCGTGCTGCTGATGCAAAGCAGCGGCGTGGGCAATTGCGTCAATATGCTCACCCTGG
>JAJZUK010000033.1 GCA_021847125.1 Pseudomonadota bacterium
CGACGAGGATATAGAACACCGGCGCCGCGATCACCAGCAGGCAGGCGAGCGCATGCCGCGGCGATCGCGTCCACGGCGCCAGCACCAACCAGGGAGCGCCTGCGCGCGCAGCCCAGCCACGCGCGATCAGTATCAATCCGCCGATGCCGAGTCCGGTCGCGAGGATGCCGGGAAACAGCGCCGGGCCGACGTCCTGGCCGGGCGTTTTCGGGAAGGCCTGGACATGAATCAGGATGGCCGCCGACAAGGCAGCCAATACCACGCCGAAGATCGCGTCGTTGAATTTCAAGACCGGGACCGCGTCGCGCAGCGCGCTACTTCGCGATGCCCACCGCTTTCATGACGACACCCATGTCAACATCCGATTTAGCCATGAATTTGGCGAACTCGGCCGGTTCCGCGTAAATGACGCCGAAACCGCGGCTCGCCATGAAATCCTTGTACTCCTGGCTCGCCGCAATCTTCTTGATCGCCGCGGCCAGTTTGTCGCGCGCTTCGGCGGGTATCCCTTTCGGCGCGGCCATCCCGCGCCACGCCGCCATGGTCCAGTTGCTGCCGGTCAGGGATTTCAGCGTCGGAATATTGGGATACAGCGCCGACGGTTTTTCGTCCATGATCGCGAGGCTCCTTACTTTTCCGGCATCGATCAATGAGCGCGCTTCGGGCAGCGAGCAGGGCACGATCTCGACGCCGCCCGCGACCAGATCCTGCAGCCCGGGGGCGGCGCCGTTGCTCGGCACCCAGGGCACGGCGGCCGGATCGACTTTCAGGTCGCGCAACATGCCGGCAATCGAAAGATGCCAGATCCCGCCCTGCCCGGTACCTGAGGCCTTGAACTTGCCTGGGTTCGCCTTGATCGCCGCGACCAGGTCATTGAGGGTCTTGTAGGGCGAGTCGGCGCGCACTTGCACCCCCGCAGGATCCGCGTTGACCAGGCCAAGCGGTGTGTAGGAAGCGCCGGACAGTTCGGTCAGACCCTGCCAGTGCATCATGCTGATTTCGACCGTCAGGATGCCGATGGTATAGCCATCCGGCGCGGCGGTCGCGATCGCGGAGTGGCCGACCACGCCGCTGCCGCCTGTGCGGTTGACCACGGTGACCGGTTGTTTGAGTTCCTTCTCCAGCAGGCTGCCGACGATGCGCGCCGTGGCGTCGGTGCCGCCGCCCGCGCCCCAGGGCACAATCAGCGTGATCGGACGCTCCGGATAGGCGGCGGATGCGGATGAGGCAACAAGCGCAGCGGCGAACACGCTGCAGACAAGGCGCGACACGAGTTTGAGCATTTTTCCCTCCTCACAGAATCATCGTCGCCGGTATTCGACGGCCGGCAGTGGCCTGTCGCTCGGCTGCGGACAAGGTTCGATTCTACCCACACTAAGGATATCAGTCCAATGACAATCATTGGAACAATATCCCCGGGGGCATTATCATAACGGCTTTAGCAGTCGGATTACGTGTTGGCCACGATCTATTCCCGCGGCGGCGGCAGGAATAGGGGCGCGGCTTCATATAGGAAGGACGACGCCAGGCGCCGAGGACATGGAAGCCGTACCGCTGGTCGGTCGAGAAACGCATTTGCTACAGGGCAATCAGGCGATTGCCGAAGGCGCGCTATACGCCGGCGCGCGCTTTTTCGCCGGCTATCCGATCACGCCCTCCTCAGAAATTGCCGACGTCTGCGCCGCGCGCATGCCTCGGCTAGGCGGCATGTACCTCCAGATGGAGGACGAAATCGGCTCGATTGCCGCAGTCATCGGCGCCGCGCTCGCCGGCGCGAAGGCGTTCACCGCCACCAGCGGTCCGGGTTTCTCGTTGATGCAGGAGAACCTCGGCCTTGCCGTCATGGGCGAGGTTCCGTGCGTCATCGTGAACGTGCAGCGCGCGGGGCCCAGTACCGGCCTCGCGACCAAACCGGCGCAGTCCGACGTGATGCAGGTGCGCTGGGGGCGTCACGGCGACCAGTCGGTGATCGCATTGTGCCCCGCCAGCGTGCGCGAATGCTTCACGCTGACGGTGCAGGCGTTCAATTTCGCCGAGCGCTTTCGCGTCCCGGTCATTCTGATGCCCGACGAAATCATCGGCCACATGCGCGAGAACGTGGCGCTTCCCCTCCCCGGCGAGATCGCGATCATCGAGCGCAAAGCGCCCGGCGGCGCGCCCGCCGCTTACCTGCCGTTCCAGCCGGATGCCGACGGCATCGCTCCGCTCGCGGCGTTCGGCGGCGACTATGTGTTTCACGTCACCAGTTCCATGCACGGCACCGACGGCTACAGCAACAACGACCCGGCGAATGCCGCCTGGCGCGTGCGCCAGCTGCACGAGAAAATCGAGCGCTATCGCGATGAAATCGTGCTCACGCAGTCCTACTACACCGGCGACATGGAGGTGCTGATCGTCGCCTTCGGCGCAACCGCCCGCGCCGCCCGCGCCGCGGCGCTCGAAGCGCGCGCCATGGGGATCAAGGCCGGCGTGCTGCAATTGCAGACCATCTGGCCCTTCCCGGACAAGGAAATCGCCGCGCTGGGCAGGAAAGTCAGGATGGTGGTGGTGCCGGAAATGAACTACAGCGGCCAGGTCGCGGGCGAAGTGCAGAAAGCCCTCGGTGCCGGCGCCGACATCCGCAAAGTTAACAAGTACAATGGGGCCATCATCACGCCGCAGGATATCCTGGACGCCATGATCCGCCCCGCCATCGCAGCAGGGGGCTAGCCGTGGCGCACGCGACGGGACTCAAATACATGAAGCCGGGCGTGCTGCCCCACATGTGGTGCGCGGGCTGCGGCATAGGCGGCATGCTGGGCGCCCTGCTGCGCGCGTTCGAGGAGCTGGGCTACGCCAACACCGACACGGTGGTCGTCACCGGCATCGGCTGCACCGGCAAGGCCGACGACTATCTGCTCACCAACGCCCTGCATACCACCCACGGCCGCGCGCTCGCCTACGCAACCGGGATCAAGGCATACAAGCCGCAGCTCAAGGTCGTCGTGCTGATGGGCGACGGCGACAGCGTCACCATAGGCGGCAACCATTTCATCCACGCCGCCAGGCGCAACATCGACGTCACCGCCATCGTGCTCAACAACCTCAACTACGGCATGACCGGCGGGCAGGTATCGGGCACGACGCCGGGCTGGGCCATAACCAGCACCACCGCGTACGGCAATCCTGAGCGCGAATTCGACATCTGCGCGCTCGCGGAAACCGCCGGCGCCAATTACGTCGCCCGCTGCACGCCGGACCAGGGATGGGAGATGAAGGAACTGATGAAGCTGGCGCTGGACAAGAGAGGCTTCTCGCTGGTCGAAGTCGTCAGCCCCTGCCCGACCCATTTTGGCCGCAATAACGAAATGAAGGAAACTGCGGCGATGCTGCAATGGCTGGGCGAGCGCGCCATGCCGGTCGAACGCTATCGCCAATTGCCCGAGTCCGAACGCGGAACCCATTTTCCGGTCGGCACCCTGGTCGACAGGAACGAGCCCGACTTCAATGCGCGCTACGAGATGGTACGTGCACGTGCCAGGCAGAAATGAAAATGGACACGCGCGATAAGCCTGCGAATACGCATAGCGAAATCATCCTCGCCGGCACCGGCGGCCAGGGTTTGATCCTGTCCGGCATCCTGCTCGCTGAAGCCGCGATGCTCGAGGGCAAGAACGTGGTACAGACCCAGTCCTACGGCATAGCCAGCCGGGGCGGACTGTCGCTGGCCGAAGTGATTGTCGACGCGGATGAAATCATTTTCCAGCAGGTGCGCGCGCCCGACTGCGTGCTGGCGCTCTCCGAGGAGGCGGCAAAGAAGTACGAAAGCTGGGCGGCGAAAGGCGTTCCCCTGCTCTACGACAGCACCCTCGCCCGCGCGCGCGAAGGAAAGTACTGCATCGGCCGCGACTTCACCCGCAGGGCGAGCGATCTGGGCAACGCGGGCAGCGTCAACATACTCGCGCTTGCGGCGGTGGCCGCATTCACCGGCATCGTGAAAATTGCCAGCCTGGAAACCCTGCTGCGCAGGCGTTTTCGCGGTGCGGCGCTGGAACTGAACCTCAAGCTGCTGGCCGCAGGAAGCGAACTCGCCGGCGCGTGAGTGCCGGCGCCGCGCAATACGAAAGGAGTGTGGTGGTGAACAGCGTGACCAAATTGCAGCCCAGGCGCGCGCCGTGCCAGGCGGCCTGCCCTGCGGGCATAGACGTGCCGCGCTATGTGCGGCAGTTGGCCGCAGGCCAGTTCAGCGACGCGCTGGCGACGATACGCGAACGCATTCCCTTCCCTCTGGTCTGCGGCTACGCCTGTTTTCATCCCTGCGAAGCGAAATGCGGCCGCGGCCAATACGAGGGCCCGGTGGCGATCCGCATGCTGAAACGCGTCGCAGCGGAACTCGGCGCCAGCGCGCCCGCACCCGCCGCGCCCGAGCGCACGGGAAAGAAGGCGGCGATCATTGGTTCCGGACCCTGCGGCCTGACGACGGCTTATTACCTGGCGCTGCTCGGACACGAGGTGACGGTGTTCGAGGCCATGGAGCGCAGCGGTGGCATGCTGCGCTATGGCATTCCAGGATACCGCCTGCCCGACGAAATCGTCGATGCGGACATCAGCCTGATCGAAAGCAGCGGCGTAAGAATCGTGACCGGCAGGCGCGTCTCTTCCGCGGAAGCTCTGCTGGACCAGGGATACGACGCGGTCTTCATCGCCTCCGGCGCATGGCGTGCCGCGCGCATGGGCATTCCGGGCGAAGACGGACCGGGGGTGATCGAGGGCATCGCTTTTCTGGCGGCGGTGAACGCCGGCACAGCCCCGGCGATCGGCGCGAAAGTCATCGTCGTCGGCGGCGGCGACACCGCCATCGATGCGGCACGGGTCAGCCGCAGGCTGGGCGCGGAGGTGGTGCAGGTCTATCGCCGCACGCGCGCCGAGATGCCGGCGAGCGCAGAGGAAATCGAGGCGGCGCTAGAAGAAGGCGTGCAAATGGAGTTCCTCACTGCGCCTCTTGTCATAGACCGGGGCGCGGTGCGCTGCGTGCGCATGGCGCTGGGGGCCGCGGACGCGAGCGGCAGGCCGCGACCCGAGCCCGTGCCTGGCAGCGAGTTCAGCATGGCCGCGGATAGCATGATTATTGCCATAGGCCAGGAAGTCGACATTCCAGCGAGGTCCGTGGAGCGTGAGAAAAGCGGCGTGGTCCGCGCCGATCCGGACAGTCTGGCCACCTCGGTGCCGGGCATCTACGCCGGCGGCGATGCCGTCACCGGCCCCGCCACGATTATCGATGCCATCGCGCAAGGACGCCGGGCCAGCGCCGCCATCGACCGTTTCCTCGGCGGCAGCGGCGACCTGGAGCGCTTTGCCTGCAACCAACCTGCCACCGAACTGCGCACGCCCGCCCCGCGCGGGAGCACGCGCAGGCAGTCGCGTGAACTGTCCGCCGAAACCCGCCTCGGCAGCTTCGCCCTGGTGGAACAAGCCTACGACGAGGCGACCGCCATCAGCGAAGCAAGCCGCTGCCTTTCCTGCGACTTGCTTGCCTACGATGTGCGCGTCGACGCGGCGCTGTGCAAGGACTGCGGCTACTGCAAGCAGGCGTGCGGCCTGGACGTGTTCGCGCGGTCCGATGATTTCAACGCCAGCGGCTACCGGCCTTATGTGGCTGCGAAGGCCGAGAACTGCATAGGCTGCCTGCGCTGCCTTTACGTCTGCCCTGACTTCGCCATCCGTATCAGCGAACTGGGCGAGTCCCGCAACTGGAGCGCGCAAAACGCGGCCATGTAATGCGGCCGAACTGCCAGCCGCTCGAAGCGCCGCCAGGCATCCGCCATTCCACCTCCCTATGCCGTATTGCAATTTGCGCTATCCTAGCCGCTGGACAGCGATGGCGCGAAGCGCCATCGTGCCAGGTGCACGCATCGATGATTCATCAATGCCATGAAAGGAGACCAGCATGGGAAACCGTGACAGACAGAAACGGGAACAGAAGAAGCCTAAGCAACCGAAGAAACCGGCTCCGGCATTACGCGCCGCAGGCGCTTGAACGGAACAAACGGGCGCGGGGCCGTATCCCTTTTTGACCCCGCAGACCGACGCCACCGATACCGGCGGCGCGTCCTATACGCCTAGATACTTCAGGTGCAGATCCGGCTGCGCGCGCAATTCGGCACTGCTGCCCTCATACGCGGTTGTGCCTTTGACCAGAATCACGACCCGGTCGGCCACCGCGGACACGGCCGCGAAGTTCTTGTCCACGATCACCGAGGCGATGCCGGCCTGCTTGATCCGGCCGATGATGCCCCAGATCTCTCGCGATATTTTCGGCGCCAGGCCTTCGGTCGCCTCGTCGAGGATCAGCAGATCGGGGTTGGTCATCAGGGCGCGCCCGATGGTGAGCATCTGCTGCTCGCCCCCCGAGAGCTGCGCGCCGCCGTGCGCCAGGCGCTCGGCCAGGCGCGGAAAAGTCTGCATCACGCGCTCGAACGTCCAGTCGCGGCGCCCGCCTGCGCCGGCGCGCGCGGCCATGACCAGATTTTCGCGCACCGACAGATTGGGGAATATGCCGCGCCCTTCCGGCACGTAAGCGATGCCCATGCGCGCGATCGCATGCGTCGCCGCTGCGGTCATGTCGGCGCCGCAGATGCGTACCGCGCCTGCGCGCGGCCGCACCAGCCCGAGCACGCTCCTGAGCAGCGTGGTCTTGCCCATGCCGTTTCTGCCCATCAGGCCCAGGGTTTCGCCGCGACGCACGACCAGGTCGACGCCGTGCAGGACATGGCTCCGCCCGTAGTAGGTATGGATGCCGCGTGCGTCGAGGAGTGCCGGTTCACTCATGGCTGCCCATCATCCGCACCGAGATACGCTTCCTGCACCGCCGCGCTGGCGCGCATTGCCTCCGGCGTCCCCGATTCGAGCACCCGGCCCTCGACCATCACCGTCAGCCGGTCGGCGAGCGCGAACACCGCGTCCATGTCGTGTTCGACGAGCAGCATCGCATGCGCTGCCTTCAGCGTTTGCAGCAGCTCCACCATACGCGCCGATTCCTCGCCGCCCATGCCGGCCAGGGGTTCGTCCAGCAGCAGGATGCGCGGCCGGGTGGCGAGCGTCATGGCGATCTCGAGCTGACGCTGCTCGCCGTGCGACAGCGTTGCCGCCGCCACCCCGGCGCGGTGCGCGAGGCCGACCTCGGCCAGCGCGCGCTCGGCCTCGCGCACCACATCCGGGTAAGCAAGCGCCGGCCGGATGAAACGCATCGAACTCGGCAGGCGCGACTGGGCCGCGATGCGGCAATTCTCGAATACGGTGAACGGCAGGAAGATATTGGTCTTCTGGTAGCTGCGCCCCACGCCGCGCTGCGAAATGCGGTCGGACGACAGCCCGGCGATGTTCTCTCCATCCAGGAAAATACCGCCCGAGGTGCAGGCGAGATCCCCGGAAAGCAGGCTGGTGAGCGTGGTCTTGCCGGCGCCATTGGGCCCGATCACCGCATGGATCTGGTCGGTGAAGAATTCGAGCGACACTTCGTCCACCGCGGCGAGCCCGCCGAAGTGCTTGGTGAGGCGCTCGGTGCGCAGCACCGCTTCAGCCATCGCGTGCCTCAACCGGTTTTTTCCATAGTCTCGACGTGAGCCGCCACAAACCGAGCAGCCCATGCGGCAGCAGCAGCACCGCACCCACGATGAAGCCCCCCATGAGCAGCTGCCAGTGCTTGCCGATATCGACCCCGCCCACGACCGGCAGCCCCTGAAGACCCAGTTCGAGCAGCATCATGGCGCAAGCGCCGAGGATCGCGCCGTTCAGGGTCCCCATGCCGCCGAGAATCACCATCATCAGCACACCGCCCGACTGGTGCCAGCCGAGGATATCCGGACTGACGAAACCGAACTGGGCCGCGGCGAAATACCCCGCCATGCCCGCGAGCGTCCCCGCGAGCACGAAACACCCGAGCTTGTAGCGGAAGGTGCGATAGCCGATCGAACGCATGCGCTGCTCGTTCACGCGGATGCCGACGATCACGCGCCCGAACGGCGATGCGAGCAGCATGCGCAGGAAGGCATAGACCAGCACCAGCAGCGCCAGCATCACAAAATAGAAATGCGTATGGTTCTCCAGGGTAAACGGCTCCCAGCCGGCGATGACTGCGGCCGGCTTGGCGTAAACATAGATGCCGTCCGCGCCGCCGGCAATCTTGGTGTCGTGGAACAGAAAAAACACCATTTGCGCGAAGGCGAGCGTCACCATGATGAAATAGATGCCCGAAGTGCGCAGCACCAGCACGCCGATGGCGAGCGCC
>JAJZUK010000034.1 GCA_021847125.1 Pseudomonadota bacterium
TCACCCACCGCGGCATGGAGGAAGTTTATACCAGCACGTCCAAGGACAATACCGTTTGGCAGCCGCGTGCGCCGGACCCGGAACTGGAAGCAGAGTTTTTGCGCCGCCTGATGGTCCACTTCGGCGTCGAGGATGCGCGGGCCAAGTCGGAACTCGCAGCCGGCGGCGAGAAGTTCGAGCGCGCCAAGCTGGTGCGCGCAACCAAGGGCAGCGGCTTGCTGCAACTGGATGACGCCTTCGACCGCGCCTGGCGCCGCGTCGGCTTGGCGCTGGATCGCGTCAGCTTCACCGTCGAAGACCGCGACCGCTCCAAGGGCTATTACTATGTGCGTTATGTCGATCCGCAGATCGACGGGCAGACCGGCGCGGACAAGGACAAAGGCTTCCTCTCCAAGCTCGCGTTCTGGAGAAGCGACAAGAATGCGATCAAGGCCGAGCAGTACCGCGTACTGGTCAAGGGAGCGGGTACCGGCAGCGAGGTGCAGGTGCTGAACAAGGATGGGCAGCAGGACGACTCCGATACCGGCCGGCGCATACTCTCGCTGCTGTATGAACAGCTGAAATAGCGCATGCGCTTTGCCTGCCTGGGAAGCGGCAGTCGGGGTAACGCGCTTATCGTCGAACGCGGCGGCACGCGCCTGATGCTCGATTGCGGCTATCCGGTGCGCGAGACGGAGCGACGCCTCGCGCGCCTGGGCCTTGCGCCGGCCGATCTTGCCGGCATCCTGATCACGCACGAGCACAGCGACCACACCGCCGGGGCATGCAAATTCGCGCGCAAGCACGAACTGCCGCTATGGCTGACGCATGGCACGCTGAAGGCTATGCCAGGGGATGTGTCCGCGCTGCGGCAGATCCATATCATCGACAGCCACAGCCCGTTTGCCGTCGGCGAGTTGCAATTGCTGCCTTTTCCCGTGCCGCACGACGCGCGCGAACCTGCCCATTTCGTGTTCTCGGACGGAGCGCATCGCCTGGGCGTGCTCACCGACAGCGGCACTTCCACCAGCCATATCGAGGCCATGCTCTCAGGCTGCGATGCGTTGGTGCTCGAATGCAACCACGACCTCGATCTGCTGATGCACGGAGATTATCCGCAGACGCTGAAGGCGCGCGTTGCCGGCCGCTATGGCCATCTGGATAACGAAAGCTCTGCCAGCCTTCTGGCTGCGCTCGATCGCAGCCGGCTGCAGCACCTGGTCGCGGCGCATTTGTCCCAGCAGAACAACACGCCGGAACTTGCCTGCCGGGCGCTGGCGCAGGTAATGGGCTGCGCGCCCGGCTGGATCGGCGTGGCCGATCAGGATGAAGGTTTCGCCTGGCGCGAAATCGCTTAGTCGCCTCGGGTCTGCGCCGGAGCGTTAGTGCCCCGTTTTGCCATGACGCGCATCGCGAGGCACGAGCATCTGAAACAGCCGCGCTAGCTTCACGCGCGGCGGTCAATACAATAAAAAAGCCGATCCGAAGACCGGCTTTTTCGTTGCCCGAACTACAGGCTTACTTCTTGGGCTCTTCCTTCGCCGGCTCGGCAGGAGCGGGAGCGGCGGGTGCAGCAGCCCCTGCCGCGGGAGCAGCAGCGGCGTCTTTCGGAGCCTCGGCGGCTGGTGCGGGCGCCGGTGCGGGCGCAGGCGCAGGCGCCGCAGCGGGGGCGGGAGGAGGAGGCGGAGCTTCTTTGCTGCAGCCGGCAAGCATTGCCGCGGCCAGTGCAGCGATCATTACTGAGCGTTTCATGTCTAGGTTCCCTTATCGATAAGTTAAGTTACGTTTGGCGCGGTCCTCCTCTTCGTTCCCCCGCCGTGCCAAGCAAAGAATTATACCGACTTTTGCCTCCGCTTTACAGCCCGCTGGTCGTGGCGGAAACGGCGGGAACGGAACTGTCCCAGATTTCGGAAAAGCGCAGATGAATCCCCTGGCCTTCGTGCTCATCGTTCAGCTTGAACGTTGCGCGCGGCTGCGCCCGCACCGGGCGGCGCACGCAGTGCCGTTTGTCGGCCAATACAAAGCTGTCCTGGGCGCGCGCGGCATCGCCCTCGGTCTGATGGATGAACATGCGGTCGCTGAACTGGCGCAGCAACTCGAGCAGGCGCGGACAGTGGTCGCGAATGTAGTCGGCATTGTGCACGGCGACGTACAAGCGGTTGTCGCTGCTGCGCAGCAGGAAGGCGCGCAGGAGTTCCTGCCGGTGCGGCGCATCGATTTTCAAATGAAAAAAATCGGCGTCGAAAATGCGCAGCTCGCGCTGCGCCAGTTCGAACAGCCGCTCCATCGCGTCCAGGTATTCCCTGCGCGTGGATAGCAGCAGGCGTTCGGGTTGGGGCGTGCCTGTTTCTTCTGTCATGTCGCGTCGGGAAGCGGACCGATCAACTGCGCAAACTGCATTATATCTTTGCGCTTGCGGCGCTTGCACATCTGCTCCGATTGGGGGCTTCACGTTTTCCCGGGATGGTTTAGAATCGCCCGCAACACGAAAATCCATATGCTGCAAATCGGACAACCTGCTCCCTTATTTTCCCTGGCCGACGCCGACATGGAAACGGTCGGCCTTGCCTCATTCAAGGGCAAGAAGAATGTCGTGCTGTATTTCTATCCGCGCGACGGCACGCCGGGTTGCACGCTGCAGGCGATCGAGTTCTCCGATCACGACGAAGAGTTTGCGCGGCACGATTGCGTGGTGCTGGGGGTCTCGCCCGACGACTGCATTTCGCACGCCGAATTCCGCGACAAACACGGGCTGTCGGTCTGCCTGCTCGCGGACCCCGAGGCGGAGGTGTGCCGGAAGTACGGCGTGCGCGAGCGCAAAGAGTGCGACGGCGCGACGAAGACCGGCATCGTGCGGGCGACCTTCGTCATCGACAAGAAAGGCCGGCTGCGGCATGCACTCTACGGCGTCAACCCGCGCGGGCATGCGATGGAAGTGCTGCAGCTGGTGAAAGAGATCAACCGCGAATGCAGATCGTCAAAGACACGGTAGTCGCGCTCGACGTGCACTTGTCCGATGTGCACGGCAACCTGATCCAGGAATCGGCCGAAGCGGTGCAATACCTGCACGGCGGCTACGATGGCATTTTCCCGCTGGTGGAGCAGGCGCTGCAAGGCAGGCAGCCGGGGGAAAAGATCGAAGTGCGCCTCGAGCCCGAGGATGCGTTCGGCGAATATGACGCCGATCTGGTGCGCCTCGCTGAGCGCGCGCAATTCCCGGAAGAACTTCAAGTCGGCATGCAATTCGAGCAGGAAAGCGAGAGCGGAGACGAACAATTGATTTACACCGTCACCGATGTGGCGCAGGACAAGGTGGTGCTCGACGGCAACCATCCGCTCGCCGGCATGGCGCTGCTGTTCGCCTGCACCGTGGTGGCGGTGCGCGCCGCAACCTCAGGCGAGATCGAGCGCGGCTACGCCGATGACGACTCCGCCGGACCGCTGATTACCGTAGTACAGTAGCTGCCGACAAGAACGGCAGGCGCAAGGCTCGAATCGCCGCGCGCGCATAACAACACGGTTTTAGAGGTTGCCGATGGGAGGGAGTATGTCAGGCATGCTCGGGGTGGTCAGCTATGGTCTGGGGACGGTGGTCGGGTTCATCCTCATCGGCGTCCTCGTCTTCTGGTTTATCCAGGATGTCACGCAGAAAAAGCACGCCGTCCTGCGCAATTATCCGGTAGTCGGCCGCCTGCGTTATTTTTTCGAGAAGCAGGGGGAGTATTTCCGCCAGTATCTGTTCATGAATGATCGCGAGGAGCTGCCGTTCAACCGCGCGGCGCGCTCCTGGGTCTATCGCCTGGCCAAGGCGGAAGGCGGCATCATCGGTTTCGGCTCGACCAACAATACCAACGAGCCCGGTTCCATTCTGTTCGTCAATGCGCCCTACCCGGTGCTGGACGAGGACCGGCTGCCCACCCCCTCGCTGACGATAGGCGAGGGCTACGCGCGTCAGCCGTTCGAGGCGAAATCCATCGTCAATATCAGCGGCATGAGCTTCGGCGCCATATCCGCGCCGGCCGTGCGCGCGCTGTCGCACGGCGCGGCCCTGGCCGGATGCTGGATGGACACGGGCGAGGGCGGGCTGAGCCCGTACCATCTCGAGGGCGGCTGCGACGTCATCATGCAGATCGGCACTGCCAAGTACGGCATCCGCGACCGCGACGGCAATTTGTCCGCGGAGCGCGCGAAGGAATTGGCGACGCAGGTCAAGGCGTTCGAGATCAAGCTGTCGCAGGGCGCCAAGCCGGGCAAGGGCGGCGTGCTGCCGGGAGGCAAGGTGACCGAAGAGATCGCGCGCATTCGCGGCATTCCGCTGCACCAGGATTCGATCAGCCCGAACCGCCATCGCGACATCGCCAACGTGAACGAGCTGGTGGACAAGATCGCCTACCTGCGCGAGCTCACCGGCAGGCCGGTCGGGGTGAAGACGGCGATCGGCGGCTGGCAGTTCATCAACGAACTGTGCGATGCAGTCAATCGGCGCGGACTGGAGTACGCGCCGGACTTCCTCGCCATCGACGGCGGCGAGGGCGGCTCGGGCGCGGCGCCGCAGGCGCTGATGGACCACATGGCGCTGCCGATCGCCGAGGCTCTGCCGCGGGTGGTGGATGCGCTGATCGAATCGGGCCTGCGCCAGCGCGTACGCGTCATCGCCTCGGGCAAGCTGATCACTTCCGCGCGCGCGGCTTGGGCGCTATGCGTGGGTGCGGATTTCGTCAACACGGCGCGCGGCTTCATGTTCTCCCTGGGCTGCATCCAGGCGCTGCGCTGCCACCAGAACAGCTGTCCGACCGGCGTCACCACGCATGACAAACGCCTGCAGCGCGGCCTGGTGGTGGAGGAGAAGCGCCTGCGCGTGGCGCAATACGCGACCGGCATGAATCGCGAGATCGACATGATCGCCCACTCCTGCGGCTGCCGCCAGGCGCGCGAGCTGCGGCGTGAGCACGTGCGCGTGGTGCAAAGCGCAGGCCAGAGCGTCGCGCTGAACATCCTTTATCCCTATCCTGAAGCGGCATCCAAACGCCGCGCTGCTTGAAGGACGCTGGAAGCGTTATTGAATCGTCGCGTTGAGCAGAGCGCGCGCGGGTTCGATGAGTTCGCCCGCGCTGATGCCGACGGGGCCGGCGCCGTCGCGCACCAGGGTATCGGCGGCGGCACCATGCAGCCAAACCGCCGCTGCGGCAGCCGCGCTCGCGCCGGACCCCTGAGCCAGCAGCGCGGCGATCATGCCCGCCAGCACGTCGCCCATGCCGGCAGCCGCCATGCCCGGATTGCCGGTCGTGTTGATGCGCCAGCTTCCGTCCGGGCTGCTGATGATGCTGCCGTTGCCTTTGAGCACGACGCTGGCGCGGTAGCGCTGGGCGAGTTCGAGCGCCGCTCGCAAGCGGTCCTTTTGCACGGACTCGGTGCTGCAGCCGAGCAGGCGCGCGGCTTCGGCCGGATGCGGCGTGAGTACGGCCGGCGCGCTGCGCTTGGGCAGCCGCGCCTGCAAGGTCTTGCTCGCCGCGATCAGATTGAGCGCGTCGGCGTCGAGCACCAGCGGCGCGCTGGCATCGAGCACCTCGCGCAACAACTGCTCGGCCGACTTGACCGTGCCCATGCCGGGACCTATGGCGAACGCCGCGATTATTCCGGCTTCGAGCAGCTCGCGCGGCGTACGCAGCATCAGTTCGGGCTGCCCGTAGTCGAGCGTGGGCGGGTCGTCAGTCAGCAGACCGAGGAACACTTTGCCCGCGCCGAGTTTCAGTGCCGCGCGTCCGGCCAGTACCGCGGCGCCGACCATGCCGTTGGCGCCGCCGAGTACGCCCACGCTGCCGGCCCTGCCTTTATGGAAATTGCGCGGCCGCGGCGTCAGCGCCAGCCGCACGCATTCCGCCGCAGTCGTGGCCCCCTTGGCATCGAGCATCGCGTGTACATCGAGGCCGAGATCGGCGAGGCGGATCTCACCGCAGTAATCCGGACCGTCCAGCGTCAACAGGCCGGGTTTGAGCGCGATGAAGGTAATGGTATGCGTGGCGCGCAGCGCCGTCCCCATGACCGCGCCGGTGTCGGCGTTGATGCCGCTGGCGATGTCCAGCGCGAGCTTGGGTCCGGGGAGGCGATTGATGCCGGCGATGAGTTCGGCGTAGCCGCCTTCCAGCGCGCGTGCCAGGCCGATGCCGAACAGGCCGTCGACCACCAGATCCGGGCGCAGCGCGGCGGGCGGCGCAGCGTAGGTGCTGCCGCCGCACTCGCGCCATTTCCTGAGTGCGGCCAGCGCATCTTCGGATAGCTGATGCTCGTCTCCGGCGAATACCAGCTCGACGCGGTAGAACCAGCGCTTCAGATGCGTCGCGAGCTCGAACGCGTCGCCGCCGTTGTTGCCGGGGCCGGCGAGCACCAATACCTTCTTGCCGTTTTCGCCGAGCAGCTCGCGCGCGTATTCGGCTGCGGCCAGGCCCGCGAGCGGCATCAGCGGCGCGGCGCCGGCGCGCGCTTGCGCGAGGCGCTCGATCTCGCGGATTTCGCCGGACAGGTATATCGGCCGGGTGGTGTCCAGCGTCATTTGTTGAGCAGGACGTCCGGCAGCCAGGTGACGATTTGCGGAAATACGGTGATCAGGACGATCGAAATCACCATCATGAAGAAGAACGGGATCGAGGCCTTGGCGACGTAGGTGCTGTCCTTGCCGCTCATGGTCTGCAGTACGAACAGGTTGAACCCGACCGGGGGAGTAACTTCGGCGATTTCAACCATGATCACGATGAAAATGCCGAACCAGACGAGATCGAAGCCGGCCTTCTGGATCATCGGGATCACGATCGAGGTGGTGAGCACGATCATGGACACGCCGTCGAGCGCGGTGCCGAGAACGATGTATACCAGCGACAGCACCGCGATCAGGGCGTAAGGGCTGGGGTTGAGGGAAACGACCCATTCGGCGAGAGCTTTCGGAATGCCGGTGAAACCCATGGTGGTGGTAAGGAAAGAGGCGCCTGCAAGGATGAACATGATCATGCAGGACAGGCGCGTCGCACCCATCAAACTGTCGAAAAAGTTCCTCCAGGTGAGCGACCCGCCCCAGGCCGCCAACACCAGCGAGCCGACCACGCCGAACATGGCAGCCTCGGTGGCCGTGGCATAGCCGGCGACCATGACCCAGCAGACGAACACAATGAGCAGGATGCAGGGAATCAGCTGGCCGGTTGCGATGATGCGCGCTTTGAGCGAGCGCTTGTCCTCGAACCTCGGTGTCCTTTCCGGATGCATCAGCGCCCAGACGATGATACAGCCGGAAAAAAGCGCCATCAGCAAGAATCCCGGCAGGAACCCGGCGAGGAATATGCGCACGATGGACACCTCGGCCGCCACCGCGTACACCACCATGATGATCGACGGCGGGATCAGTATGCCCAGGGTTCCCGCGCCGCAGAGCGAGCCTAGGCACATCTTCTCGTCGTAGCCGCGCTTTTGCAGTTCTGGCAGCGCCACCTTGGCGATGGTGGCGCAGGTGGCGGCCGATGAGCCCGACACCGAGCCGAAGATGCCGCAGCCGAGGATGTTGACATGCATCAGGCGTCCAGGCAGCCAATTCAGCCAAGGCGCGAGACCTTCGAACATCTGCTCCGAAAGTTTGGTGCGGTACAGGATCTCGCCCATCCAGATGAAGTATGGCAACGCCGCCAGCGTCCAGGAGGCACTCGATTCCCAGAACGACGTGAACAGGTTCAAGTCGGGTGGAGTGTTCGTGAAGAAATACATCCCGACCCAGGCGACCATGGCGAGCGCGATCGCAATCCAGATCCCGCCGGTGAGCAGGATGGCCATGACGATCAAGAGGAAGGTGGCGATTTCGAGTATTTGCATGAGCTAGACGCTCTCGCCGAAATCGCCGCTGGCGCGCCGCTCATCCTCGGCGAGCACATAGCTGGGCGTGCGCCTGCGCAAGACCAGCACCAGTTCATCGGCGATGGCAACGAATAATATGATCACGCCTAGGGCAAAGCTGGTCTGCGGAATCCACATCGGCAGCGGCAGCATGCCCTGCGCGATGTCGTTGATTTCCCAGCTTTGATAGACGAAGCGCGACACCGACCAGGCCATGTAACCGACAAAAATCGCGGCGGAGCCGAGCGCGAACAACTCCATGTAGCGGCGCGCGGCGGGCTGCAAGTGTTCGAGCAGCAGGCCGACGCGCACCAGTTCGCCGCGCTTGAACGTATGCGCGAGCGGGAGGAAGGCGGACGCGGCGCAGAACCATGCGGTGAGGTCGTCTGCGCCGCGCAC
>JAJZUK010000035.1 GCA_021847125.1 Pseudomonadota bacterium
CGATGCGCGTGAGCGCATCTTCGACCAAGGCCTGGCTGCTGGTCTTGCGCGCGGCGAGCTCGGCCGCGAGCGTCATGATAGGTTTCATCGCCAGCGCGCGTGCAGGCGCAACCGCTGCGCGGCGCCGGATTTGACCGCTGTCGGGTTCATGGTTACTCTCGTCTCGGATGACCAACGCATCTTCAGGGAAGCATTTCCACTTGTCAATTTCGCTGCGCGCGTTGCTGGCCCTGGGAACGAAGCTCGGGCGCGGCCTGCTCGCGCAGGACTGCCTGCTGTGCCAGGCGGCGAGCCGCGGGCAGCTGCTGTGCGCGGCCTGCGCGAGCGAACTGCCGTCGACCGGATCGGCCTGCCCGCGTTGCGCCGCGGCCGGCAATGGCGGCGCCGAATGCGGCGCCTGCATCGCCGACCCGCCGCATTACGATGCGAGCTGCGCCGCGTTCGTCTATGCGCACCCGGTGGATGCGCTGGTCCAGGCGCTCAAGTATGGCGGACAGCTCGCGCTGGCCGGATGGTTCGCGCAGGCGCTGCAGCGGCGCATCGGCGCTGCCGGCGGCGTCGACCTGATCCTGCCCCTGCCGCTGCATCCGGCACGCCTGGCCGAACGCGGCTTCAATCAGTCGGCCGAGATCGCCAAGGTGCTGTCACGCCTCACCGGCATCGCCATGGATGCGCAGCTTGCGCGGCGCGTGCGCAATACCGCGCCGCAGGCCGCGCTGCCCTGGCGCGAGCGCGAGCGCAACATGCGCGGCGCCTTCGCCTGCGACGCCGATCTTGCCGGCTTGCGCGTGGCCGTGGTGGACGACGTCATGACCACCGGCGCTACGCTGAACGAGTTCGCGCGTACGCTCAAGCACAGCGGTGCCGCGCGCGTCGAGAACTGGGTGGTCGCACGCACGGCGCGCGATGTTGTTTGACATCGTTCATGTTTAACATCGTTCTATATCAGCCGGAAATCCCGCCCAATACCGGCAACATCATCCGTCTAGCCGCCAACAGCGGCGCCACCCTGCACCTGGTCGAACCGCTGGGGTTTCGCCTCGAGGACCGCGAATTGAAGCGCGCCGGCCTCGATTATCACGAGTATGCCGGCCTGGTGGTGCACAAGGATTGGGAGACGGCCTGCGCGCAGCTGCAGGGCAGGCGCATGTTCGCTTTTTCCACGCGCGCCGAGCGCCTGTACACCGAGCCCGCCTACCGCGCGGGCGACGCGCTGCTGTTCGGGCCGGAGACGCGCGGCCTGCCGCCGGAGATATTGCACAGCCTGCCGGCCGCGCAGCGTCTGCGCCTGCCGCTGCGCCCCGGCAACCGCAGCCTCAATCTGTCCAATGCGGTCGCAGTCGCGGTATACGAAGCCTGGCGGCAGCAGGGCTTTGCCGGCGCGAAGTAGCGGACCGTAGCAGCGTCGCTCGGGTTTTGCCTCTAGATTTCGCCCTTGGGGTCGCGCGCGAGCAATTGCTCCACCGCCTCGCGCGGCGCAACTCCGCCGAACAGGACGGCGCATACCGCCTGCGTGATCGGCATGTCGATGCCCAGCTGCCCGGCGCGCTTTGCCACTGCCGCCGCGGTATGCACGCCCTCGGCCACATGCCCCAGTTCGCGCAGGATGTGGTCCAACTTCCGGCCTTGGGCCAGTCCGAGGCCCACGCGCCGGTTGCGCGACAACCCGCCGGTGCAAGTCAGGATCAGGTCTCCGGCGCCGGTGAGTCCGGTGAAGGTCTCGGGACGCCCGCCGAGCTTCACTCCGAGACGGGTTATTTCGGCCAAGCCGCGCGTGATCAAGGCCGCGCGCGCGTTCGCGCCCAGACCCAGGCCGTCGGCGATGCCGGTGGCGATGGCCATGACATTTTTCACCGCGCCGCCGACCTCTACGCCGGTGATGTCATTGCTGAAGTAGACGCGCAGACGCAAGCCGTGCAGGGCGCGCGCCGTGGCCCGGCTGAACCCGGCATCGGCAGAGGCAAGCGTGAGTGCGGTCGGCAAGCCGCGCGCAACCTCGAGCGCGAAACTCGGGCCCGACAACACCCCGTAGGCGCTGCCGGAAGGCAGAAGGCGCGCGGCGATCTGATGCGGCAGTTCGGCGCTCTGCGGCTCGAAGCCTTTGCACAGCCACACCACGGGTTTGCCCATGGGCGCAAGCCGCGCCAGCATGTCGGAGAGCGCCGCCGTCGGCGTCGCTACCAGCACCAGCTCGGCCGCGGCAACGGCGGCGGCGAATTCGGCTTCGAGCGCAAGCTGCGGCGGCAGCTCGATTTCAGGCAGGTAGCGCTGGTTGCGGCGCGCAGCCGCGATAGCCCTGCATTGCGCGGGATCGCGGCCCCAAAGTACGGTCTCGTGCCTGGCGCAAAGGCTGGCGGCGATTGCCGTGCCCCAGGCGCCGGCGCCGAGTACGCTGATCCGCATCGCAGGCGCCGCGCCGCGCTACAGGCCCCAGACCTGGTTTGCGCGTACGTAACCGGTCTGGCCGTCGAGGTGACGCACCTTGACCCAGAGGCCCGCGCCGAGTTCGACCACTTCCAGCGCCACCCCCTGCTTGGCCTGGAACACCAGCGGTGCGCCATCGTCGGGTTTCTGCCGGATGTCGGCCAGCGTTGCGGTCACCAGCACCGTGCGCGTGTTGGACAGGTCTTTCTTCTCCACCCAGGCGAGATCGCCGGCGACATCGCGCACCTTGGTCCAGTTGTCCACCTGGACGATGATCTCCACAGGGTAGAGCTTGCTTGCCACGAACAGCTTGTTCGCCTTGAGCGAGGGCGCATCGTACATGGTCACGGCGTTGTCGCCGATGGAGCGGTACTCCCCCGCCCAGGCCGCCGGCGCGGCAAGCAACAGGACCAGTAGGCAAAGTCGGCGCATGCTGTGCAATTAGTGCGCGATTTCGATCTTGGGTGCGGCCTGCGCCTGTTCCTGTTGCAGCCGCTGCAGGTAGATCGCCTCGAAATTCACCGGCGCCAGGTACACCGGCGGGAAACCGGCGCGTGCAACGACATCGGACACCGCCTCGCGCGCATAGGGAAAGAGTATGTTCGGGCAGGCGGTCGCGAGCAGAGGTTCGAGGTCGGATTCGGGCACGTTGCGTATCTGGAAAATGCCGGCTTGCGCCGCCTCCACCAGGAACATGGTTTTCTCGCCCGCCTTTGCCGTCACCGTAACCGTCAACACCACCTGATACAGGCCTTCGCCTATGGACCCGCCCTCGTTATGCAGCTGCACGTCGACTTGCGGCTGCTCGCCGGAGAGGAACACTTCGGGCGCGTGCGGGATCTCCAAGGACAGGTCCTTGACGTAAATCTTCTCGATGCCGAATACCGGCTGCTGCTGCGGTTGGTTCATTTTGGTTCCAGTGATTGAAGAAGGAGTGCTGCTGCCGTCAGCCCTGGCCGCGCAGCAGCGGATCGAGCTTGCCGGCGCGATCGAGCGCAGCGAGATCATCGAAGCCGCCCACGTGAACCTCGCCGATATAAATCTGCGGCACGGTGCGCCGGCCCGTCTTTGCCATCATTTCCTCGCGCCGCGCGGGATCGAGGTCGATGCGGATTTTCTCGATTTCGGCCACGCCCTTGGACTTGAGCAGCATCTCGGCGCGCTGGCAGTAAGGGCACACGGCGGTGCTGTACATGCGGATCTTTGTCATAAGTTTATTTCAATATGAGGGGATACCTCCCCTCATGCTCCCCTAAATTGGCCTGTTGCAGAATGAATCTTGCAACGGATACTAAATACGCCTACTTCTGCACCGGCAGCCCGGCCTGCCGCCACGCCGCAAAGCCGCCGCTCAGGTTGACTACGTTGGAAAAGCCGTGTTTTCTCAGCGTCGCGGCGGCGCTGGCGGAACGGCTGCCGCTGGCGCAATACACGATCACCGGCTTGTCCTTGAACTTCTCGATATCGACCAGCCGTGCCTCCAGCTGCGATAGCGGCAGCCCGCGCGAATTGAGGATGTGCGATTGCGCGAATTCGGCCTGTTCGCGCACGTCCAGCACCAGCGCATCCTCGCGGTTGATCAATTGCGTCGCCTCCAGCGTATTGACCGACGGTCCCCCCGCGCCGCGCCGCAACAGCGGCCAGATCAGCATCGCGCCGCTTACGCACGCGACTGCGACGAGGTAAATGTTGTCCATTACGAATTTCACGCCTGCTCCTAATGTTGGGCCGAATTGCGCCGGAGATTTCGCCCGATCCTGTCGATCGGCATGATGGTGCGCGCAGCACGCTCAAGGGGCCTTGCTCATCGGCCAGGTCGCAAATATCTCGCGCGCAGCCGGTCGGTTCACGGTTTCTGCTAGCGGAATATTATAAAATATTCGCAGGCTTGCCGTACGGTAAAAAAAGGATAGTCATGAAAAAAGTGATTCTGCTCAGACACGGCGAATCGGTCTGGAACAAGGAGAACCGCTTCACCGGCTGGACCGACGTCGATCTGACGGCGAAGGGCGTGGAAGAGGCAGGAAACGCGGGCGAGCTGATGCGCGAGGCAGGCCTGGCGTTCGACCTCGCGCACACTTCGGTGCTCAGGCGCGCGATCAAGACCCTGTGGCTGGCGCTGGAGCGCATGGACTTGATGTGGATTCCGGTATCGCACTCCTGGCGCCTCAACGAGCGCCACTACGGCGCACTGCAAGGCCTGAACAAGGCTGAAACCGCGGCCAAATTCGGCGACGCACAGGTGCTCGCCTGGCGTCGCAGCTACGATATCCCGCCGCCGGCGCTCGCCGCAGACGATCCGCGCTATCCCGGCGCCGACCCGCGCTACCGCGGGCTGGCACCGAACCAGGTACCGCTCACCGAATGTCTCAAGGACACGGTGGCGCGCGTGCTGCCCTACTGGAACCAGTCCATCGCCCCGGACATACGCGCGGGCAAGCGCATCCTGATCGCAGCGCACGGCAATTCGATCCGCGCACTGGTGAAGTACCTGGACAAGGTGAGCGATACCGACATCGTCGGCCTCAACATTCCCACCGGGGTGCCGCTGGTGTACGAGCTGGACGATGCGCTCAAACCCCTGCGCCACTACTACCTCGGCGATGCGGCCGAAGTCGAAAAGGCGATGCAGGCGGTCGCGAACCAGGGCAAGGCGAAGACTTGAATCCGGCGCCGGGGATGCGCGGCGCGGGCAGGAGCGACATGCGTTTCCTGCGCGTACTGCGCCTCCTTTGCGCCTGCGCATTTCTTCCGGCCGTCGCCCTGACCGCGGCGCCCGCGGCACATGCGGCCGACAAAGCCGATCTGGACGCGCTGCGCGAGCGCATCGAAACGCTGAAAAAAAACCTGAGCGGCGCCGAGGGGGACCGATCGGAGACCAGCGACGCGCTGCGCGAGTCCGAACGCGGCGTGTCCGAAGCCAACCGCGAGCTGCGCAACATCGGTGCACAGCAACGCGCGGCGCGCGCCGACCTCAATCGGGTGGAAGAACAATCGCGCCTGCTGGAGCAATCGATCGCCTTGCAGCGGCGCGAACTCGGGCAGCTGCTCGCCCTGCGCCATGTCTCGGGCCAGCAGGATTACCTGAGGCTGCTCCTGTCCGGCGGCGATCCGAACCGGAGCGCGCGCGAACTTTACTATTTCGGCTACATCTCGCGCGCCCGGGCCGATTTCATTCGCGCACTGCGCGCCAATCTTGCCGGCTTGGCGCAGCTCGCGCGCGAAGCGCGCGGCAAGAGCGCGGAACTGGCCGATCTGGAGTCGCGCCAGCGTGCAGGCCGCAAGGAATTGCTCGCACAGCAGACAGAGCGGCGCCGGGTACTGGCCAAGCTTTCGACCCAGATCCGCTCCCAGCGGCGCGAGATCAAATCGCTGCAGCGCGACGAGGCGCGCCTGTCGCGCCTGGTGCAGGAAATCGGAAAAGCGATCGCCCCCGGCGCAGGCTGGTGGCGCAACGATAAGCTGCCCGAATCGGGCCGCGGCGGCACGTTCGCCTCGCTCAAAGGCAAGCTCAGACTGCCGACCCGCGGGGAACTAATGAACCGTTTCGGCAGTCCACGTAGTGGCAGTGGGCTGAACTGGAAAGGCTTGTTCATTCGCGGTGCCAGCGGCCAGGAGGTGCGCGCGGTCGCGGCCGGCCGGGTGGTGTTCGCCGAGTGGATGCGCGGCTTCGGCAATCTGCTGATCATCGACCACGGACAGAGCTATCTCACCATCTACGGCAACAACGAATCACTGCTCAAACAGGTGGGCGATACCGTCGCGGCCGGCGATGTGGTCGCAACGGTAGGCAATAGCGGCGGCAACCCGGATTCGGGTTTATACTTCGAGATCCGGTATCAAGGCAAAGCCTTCGATCCATTGCGTTGGGTATCTTTGAAGTAGAAGGGTGGTAGTTTTCATGAAAAGCAAATTACAGAAGGTGGGGCTGGTATTGCTCGGCGCGGTGGCCGGGGTGCTGCTGTCGCTCAATTTCTCCGCGGTCGCGCAGAAGGAAGGCGCGCGCTCGCCGCTGCCGGTGGAGGAACTGCGTTCGTTCGCCGAGGTGTTCGGCGCGATCAAGAGCAATTACGTGGAGCCGGTCGAGGACAAGAAACTCATCTCCGGTGCAATCAACGGCATGCTCACCGACCTCGATCCGCACTCGGCCTACCTCGATCGGGACGCCTACCGCGAATTGCAGGTGGGCACGCAGGGCGAATTCGGCGGCCTGGGCATAGAGGTCGGCATGGAGGACGGATTCGTCAAAGTAATCTCGCCGATCGAAGACACCCCGGCCTACCGCGCCGGCATCAAGCCGGGCGACTTGATCATCCGGCTGGACGAAACGCCGGTGAAGGGCATGAGCCTGAACGATGCGGTCAAGCGCATGCGCGGCAAGCCCAAGACCCCGATCAAGCTCACGGTCCTGCGCAAGGGGGAAACCAAGCCGTTGGAATTCACGCTGATGCGCGACGTAATCAAGGTTCAAAGCGTCAAGTCCAAGCTGGTCGAACCGGGCTATGGTTACTTGCGCGTGGTGCAGTTCCAGGAGCATTCCGCGGAAAACCTGGTGCGGCACATCGACAATCTTTACAAAGCCGGCCCGCTCAAGGGTCTGGTGCTGGATTTGCGCAATGATCCGGGCGGCCTGCTCAACGGCGCTGTCGGCGTCTCTGCCGCGTTCCTGCCGCCCAAGTCCGTAGTCGTCACGACCGACGGCCGCACCGAGGACGCCAAGCGCAAGTACATTGCCAGCACGGAGGATTATCTGCGCGGCGGCGGTGAAGACTACCTGAAAAAGCTGCCGGCGGCGGTGAAAACCGTGCCCATGGTGGTGCTGGTGAACGGGGGTTCCGCCTCGGCCTCTGAAATCGTTGCGGGCGCGCTGCAAGACCACAAGCGCGCCTTGATCATGGGCACCCAGACCTTCGGCAAAGGTTCGGTGCAGACCATCATGCCGCTGGGCAACCACACCGCGATCAAACTGACCACTGCGCGCTATTACACGCCCAGCGGCCGTTCGATCCAGCTCAAGGGCATCACGCCGGATATCGTGGTCCAGGAGCCCGGCATCGATACGCGTGCCTTCCTGCGCGAAGCGGACCTGGACCGGCACCTGGCCAACGACAAGGACCCCGCGGCAGGAACAGCGAAGCCGACCGCGCAAACCGACGAAAAACCCAAGAGCGAAAACGGCGAGGAACCGGTCAAGCCCATCGAGTTCGGCTCGGACAAGGACTATCAGCTGGTTCAGGCCGTCAACATGCTCAAGGGCCTGCAAATCATCCGGAAGAACTAGCGCCCAGCATGGGCCGCGCGAAGAGACCCGCGGTTCGGAGCCGGCGCCCCGCGTTCGCCGCCGCATGAACGACCAGCAGCTGCTGCGCTACAGCCGGCATATCCTGCTGCCCGAGATCGGCATCGAGGGGCAGGAAAAACTGCAGGCAGCGCATGCCCTGGTGATAGGCGCCGGCGGCCTCGGTTCACCTGCAGCCATGTACCTCGCCTCCGGCGGCGTAGGGCGCATTTCGCTCGCCGACGGCGATTCGGTCGATCTCACCAATCTGCAGCGCCAGATCCTGCATACCACGGCGGCGGTGGGACGGGCAAAGGCGTATTCGGGCAAGGATACGCTGGCGCAGCTCAACCCGGAAATCGAAGTCGCGGCCATCCCCGAGCGCCTGGAAGGCGAACGCCTGGCCGCGCTGGTTGCCAGCGCCGACGTCGTGCTCGATTGCTGCGACAATTTTGCCACCCGCCACGCGGTCAACCGCGCCTGCGTCGCGCAACGCAAGCCCCTGGTCTCGGGCGCGGCCGTGCGCTTTGACGGACAGCTC
>JAJZUK010000036.1 GCA_021847125.1 Pseudomonadota bacterium
GCGAACGCGTCCACCTGCTCGCGCGTGAAGCCTTCCAGCGTCGCGATCAGGTCGGCGCTGATGCCCTGCGGAATGAACTGGGTGGCGAGGCTGGTCTCCGGATCCTGGGCCCAGGGGCCGCCGTCCGAACCGATGGGCACGCGCGACATCGATTCGACGCCGCCCGCGACCACCAGGTCTTCCCAGCCGGAGCGGATTTTTTGCGCCGCGAGGTTCACCGCTTCCAGGCCGGAGCCGCAGAAGCGATTGAGCTGAAAGCCCGCCGCCTTCCAGTCCCAGCCGGCCGCCAGCGCCGCAGTCTTGCCGATGCAGGCGCCCTGCTCGCCCACGGGCGAGACGCAGCCGATCACGACGTCGTCGACCTGGGAGGTATCCAGATCGTGGCGCTCGGCCAGGGCGTTCAGCGCGCCCGCGAGCAGATTGACCGGCTTGATGTCGTACAGGGCGCCGCTGGACTTGCCGCGGCCGCGCGGGGTGCGGACCGCATCGAAAATCATGGCTTCGGCCATGGGGGCCTCCCGGATCAGGTTGAATTAGGATGGGCGCAGGCGAAGTGCGCTGCAGAGGGTTCATGATACCGCTGTTCGTGCGGAGACGCGCGCGCCCGCCTCGACCGTGGCACACTATACGTATAGTCCAGGGGCAACAGGAGACGCATTCATGCCAGACCCGACGAGCACCTTTCGCGCGCTGATCGAGCGCCTGACCCAGGCGATCTGCCGCGGCGACGGCGCCGCGGCAGCGGCCTGCTTTACGCCGGAGGGCAGTTATCACGACGGCTTCTACGGCGAATTCCGCGGTCCCGAGGCGATCCGCGACATGGTGGAAAACCATTTCCACGCCAACGCGCGCGACTTCACCTGGACGCTGTCCGATGCGCTGAGCGACGGCAAGCTGGCTTATGCGCACTACGCTTTCTCCTATGTCTCCAAAATCGCGGGCAGCGAGGGCAAGCGCATATTCTTCTCCGGCATCTCCCAGGTCCGGCTCGAGGACGGCCTGATTGCGCATTACGGCGAGGTATTCGACCGCGGCGTAGCCTTGGCGCAGATGAACTTCCCGCCCGAGCGCATTGCGAAATCGCTGGCGCGCTGGGCGGCCGAGGAAAAGGCCGCGAGAAAATAAATCCCCCAAGCGCGCTGTAATCTGTATAATCCGCCCCGCATCGTTCAATCCCAGTCTGTCCGCTGCTCTCGCGGTACTCTTTCAGTTCCCCGATTTAACCAAAAATAATCTGCCTGGACTGGCATCGCGTAACCAATCGTCGACAGGCCGATACCAGGAGCATTACATGTCTTTTTCCGCACTCGGCCTGCGCGCCGAACTATTGCTTGCCGTCGGCGAGCAAGGCTATACCAAACCCACCCCGATCCAGGCACAGGCGATACCCGCCGTGCTCGCCGGCCGTGACCTCATGGGCGGCGCCCAGACCGGCACCGGCAAGACCGCAGGCTTCGTCCTGCCCATGCTGCAAAAACTCGCCGAGCAGGCGGGCGGCCCGCAAGGCCGCACGCCGGTGCGGGCGCTGATCCTGGTGCCCACGCGCGAACTCGCGGCCCAGGTGCAGGCCAGCGTCTACACCTACGGCAAGCATCTGCCCAAGATCCGCTCGCTGTCCGTTTATGGCGGCGTCGGCTTTCACCCGCAGGTGCAGGCGCTGAAGCGCGGCATCGACATCCTGGTGGCGACGCCGGGGCGGCTGCTCGACCACCTCGCGCAGCGCACCGTCGATTTGTCCAAGGTGCAAGTGCTGGTGCTGGACGAAGCCGACCGCATGCTCGACATGGGCTTCATACCCGACATCCGCAAAATCCTTGCGCAAATACCGAAGCAGCGCCAGAACCTGCTGTTCTCGGCCACCTTCTCCGACGAGATCAAGAAACTCGCCGATGGCTTCATGCGCGATCCGCTGCTGATCGAAGTCGCGCAGCGCAACACCACCGCCGAGCTGATTTCCCAGCGCGTATGCCCGGTGGACCGCGAAAAGAAGAAAGACCTGCTCGCGCATCTGATCACCAGCGGCGACTGGAAACAGGTGCTGGTGTTCACGCGCACCAAGCACGGCGCCAACAACCTCGCCGAGAAGCTGGTCAAGTCCGGCATCCGCGCCGATGCGATTCACGGCAACAAGAGCCAGCCGGCGCGCACGCGCGCGCTGGCCGAGTTCAAGGCCGGCAAGATCAAGGTGCTGGTCGCGACCGACATCGCCGCGCGCGGCCTCGACATCGACGAGCTGCCGCACGTGGTCAATTTCGAGCTGCCCCACGTGGCCAACGACTATGTGCACCGCATCGGCCGCACCGGCCGCGCCGGCTCCAGCGGCGAGGCGATTTCGCTGGTCTGCGTGGACGAACTCGGTCTGCTGCGCGACATCGAGCGCCTGATCAAGCGCGACATCAAGAAGGACATCGTGCCCGGATTCGAAGTCGACCCGCGCATCCGCGCCGAGCCCATCGTTCAGGGCAAGCGCGGCGGCCAGCAGCAGCGCCGTCCGTCGAGCGCACCGCGCAAGCCCGCCGGCAACCGCGGCCAGAATGCGCCGCGCCAGCCCGCAGCCCGGGCCGGCGGCAGGAACAGCCGCGACTCGAACCGGCGCCCGTCCGCATACTAGAAGAAAACAGCCAGGGGCAGCGGAATGCCGCTCCAGGTTCCGCAGGGAAGAAGCCGGTCTAGACCGGCTTTTTCGTTTGCCCGGCTACGCAAGAAGTACCGGCTCTTGCCCACGCTATCGTTGAGCGCACAACCGGAACGCAGGTATCATTCGCCCGAATTCACCCAGAGCCAGGAGAGCTTCCCCATGAAAGCAGTGCTTTGCAAGCAATACGGTTTGCCCGATACCCTAGTCGTGGAAGACATTCCTGCGCTCGTGCCCGCGGCAGGCCAGGTGGTGGTCAGCATGAAAGCCGCCGGCGTCAATTTTCCCGATGCGCTGATCATTCAGGGCAAGTACCAGATGAAGCCGCCCATGCCCTTCTCGCCAGGCACCGAGATCGCGGGCATCGTGAAAGCCGTCGGCGAAGGCGTAAAGCAACCCAAACCCGGCGATGCGGTGATCGCCTATGCCGGCTACGGCGGCTACGCCGAGGAAGTCATGGTCGATGCGCGCGCCTGCATCGCCATGCCGGCCGGCGTGGACTTCAAGGTGGCCGCCTCGTTCATGATGACCTACGGCACGTCCTACTACGCGCTCAAGGATAGAGCGCTGCTCCAGCCCGGCGAGACCCTGCTGGTGCTCGGCGCCGCAGGCGGTGTCGGCAGCGCCGCGGTCGAACTCGGCAAGCTCATGGGCGCGCGCGTGATCGCCGCCGCGTCGAGCGACGACAAGCTCGAAGCGTGCAAACAGCTGGGCGCCGACGCCACCATCAACTATTCGAGCGAGGACCTGCGTGAAGGGGTCAAACGCATCACCAGCGGCCGCGGCGTGGACGTAGTCTACGATCCGGTGGGCGACAAGTTCGCCGAGCCGGCGATGCGCGACATGGCCTGGGGCGGGCGCTATCTGGTGATCGGTTTCGCCGGCGGCGAAATTCCGAAAATCCCGCTCAACCTGCCGCTGCTCAAGGGCTTCTCGATAGTCGGCGTGTTCTGGGGCAGTTTCACGCGCAAGGAGCCGCAGAAAAACGAGGCGAACGTGCGCGAATTGCTGGGCTGGATCGCCGGCGGCAAGCTGAAACCCCTGGTGAGCGCCGCCTACCCGCTGGCCCAGGCGGCGCGTGCGTTGAAGGACGTGATGGAGCGCAAGGTCAAGGGCAAGGTCGTGCTGGTCCCGAACTAGAGATTCAGCAGTCCGGTTGGCCCGCCGGCGGCCGCGGCTCGCGCACATAGCCCAGGCGCGCCGGCGCTTCTTCCGACTGGATCAATGTGAGCGGCAAGCTGGCCGCGCCGGTGTTGAAGTACACCCCGGCCGCATCGCTTCCCTCTTCGATCAGGGCGAGCAGCCTTTCCTCGTCGAGCGCATGACCGTCCGCGTAAGACAGCGCTTCCAGTCCGCGCGGCAGGTCGCGATCGACGAGCAGCCCGGGCCCGCGCTCAGTGACGAACAGCAGATTGCCCGCCTCGTCCATGTATGCCGCCTGCAGCTCGGCACAGGGCGCGCCCGTATGCGTTTCGAACGCCAGCGGGTGCGCGCCTGCGATGCGCAAGACCAGCGGTGTGTAATCCAGATTGACGTAGACCCGCTGCGGCCCGTTCTGGAAGTACCAGCGGCCCGCGTCGTCATGGGCGTAGTTGCGACCGATGAATTCGATCAGCTTCGGATGGGTGATGCGCTCGAAGCGCGCGCCGGCATCCAGCGTGCCGGCGGCGGGCGCGCGCTTGATCGACCACTGGCCGCGGCGGTCCAGCGCGAGCCAGCCGTATACCGCCGGCACATTCGGCCATTTCGCCATGGCGCGGCTGACAATGGGATCCATGAAGGCGAAGCTCTTCTAAGTCATCAGTTTCAAAGAGTAAGGCTGTGCCTTGCTCGCAGCCCTGCTTCCGCCTATAGTACCGCGCTTTAAGCCGAACCGAGGACACCGGGAATGGCACGCGAACAATTTACCTTCTGCCACAGGCTGCGTGTGCGCTGGGCCGAAGTGGACATGCAGCACATCGTATACAACGTCAATTATTTTCTGTATTTCGACGTCGCCATCACCGAATACTGGCGCGCCATCGGCATCAATTATCCCGACGGCATAGTCAAAGCCTATGGCACCGATCTGTACACGGTCAAGGCGACGGCGGAATACCACCGCTCCGCCGAGTACGACGACTTTCTCGACATCCACGGCCGCACGGCAAAACTGGGCCGCTCCAGCATGCAGTTCCTGCTCGAGGTCTGGCGCGGCGACGCGCACCTGGTCAGCGGTGAACTGATTTACGTCAACGCCGATCCGGCGACCAAGAAGTCCGCGCCGCTGCCCGAGCCGCTGCGGCAGAAGATCATCGCTTACGAGCGCGTCCAGCCCGAATAAGGCTGGGCCTGAGCCCGGCCGCGATCGGCTAAAATGGGCGTTCTCCCCATTCTTCAGCGGAAATCATTATGCAGGTTCGCGACCAGCTTTATGTCAACGGCCAATGGACGGCGGCCAAAGGCAGCAAGTCGATAGACGTCATCAACGCCTCGACCGAGGCGATCATGGGGCGCATACCCGAGGGCACGCCGGCCGACGTCGACGCCGCAGTGGCGGCGGCGCGCGCCGCTTTCGACGGCTGGGCCGCGAGGCCCGCAACCGAGCGCGCCGGGTTTCTGCAGAAGATTCACGAAGGCCTGAAAGCGCGCATGGAGGAGATCGGCCAGTTGATCGCCGGCGAAGTCGGCATGCCGGTGAAACTCGCCACCATGATCCAGGCGGGCTCGCCGACCGCCACTTTCGGCATGTACGCCAGGATGCTCGGCAGCTTCGCCTTCGAGGAAAAAGTCGGCAATTCGCTCATCCTGCGCGAGCCGGTCGGCGTGGTCGCCGCGATCACGCCGTGGAACTATCCGCTGCACCAAATCGCAGCCAAAGTCGCGCCGGCGCTCGCCGCCGGATGCACCGTGGTGCTCAAGCCCTCGGAAGTGGCGCCGTTAAACGCCTTCGTGCTGGCCGAGATCATCCACGCCGCCGGCCTGCCCGCAGGCGTGTTCAACCTGGTCACGGGTTACGGCCCGGTGGTGGGCGAGGCCATGGCCGCGCACCCCGGGGTCGACATGGTGTCCTTCACCGGTTCCACCCGCGCGGGCAAGCGGGTGTCCGAACTCGCCTCGGCCACGGTGAAGCGGGTGGCCCTGGAGCTCGGCGGAAAATCGGCCTCGGTGGTGCTGGCGGATGCCGACCTCGCCGCCGCGGTCAAGGGTACGATCAACGCCTGTTTCCTGAATTCCGGCCAGACCTGCTCGGCGCACACCCGCCTGCTGGTTCCGGAGAGCAAGTACGAAGAAGCGGCGAAAATCGCGGTGGAAGTGGCCAAGGCCTTTACCGTCGGCGACCCGTTCAGCGGCGCGGCCAAGCTCGGGCCCCTCGTATCCGATCTGCAGCGCGAGCGCGTGCGCGGCTACATCAGGAAAGGCATCGAAGGCGGAGCCGAGCTCCTGGCCGGCGGCGCGGACGCCCCCGAAGGCCTGCCCAAGGGCTATTACGTCAAGCCCACCATCTTCGGCCGGGTCAAGCCCGATGCCGCCATCGCGCAGGAAGAGATCTTCGGGCCGGTGCTGTGCATCATCACCTACAAGGACGAGGATGAAGCGGTGAACATCGCCAACAGCACGCCCTACGGCCTGGGCGGCGGCGTGTGGTCGAAAGACGAAGAGCACGCGAAGAAAGTGGCGAAGCGCATGCGCACCGGCCAAGTGGACATCAACGGCGGCCCGTTCAACCTGCAGGCGCCGTTCGGGGGCTACAAGCAATCGGGCAACGGCCGCGAACTGGGCCGCTTCGGGCTGGAAGAATTCCTCGAATACAAGTCTCTCCAGCTCAAGCCCGAAGCCAAAGCCTGATGGCGATCAAATATTACTGGGAAGACTTCACCCCGGGTTGGGTCATCGAGACCCCCACGCGCACGCTGTCGGAGGAGGACATCGTGCGCTTTGCCCGCGAATACGACCCGCAGATTTTCCATACCGACGCCGAAGCGGCGCGCGCCACGCCGTTCGGCGGCCTGATCGCGAGCGGCTGGCAGACCTGCGGTATCACCATGCGACTGATGTGCGACGGCTATCTGCTGGAAACGTCCTGCGCCGGCTCGCCGGGTCTGGAAGAGCTGCGCTGGCTGAAGCCGGTGCGCCCCGGGGACACGCTGCGCCTGAGGACGACCGTGCTCGAGTCCACGCCCTCCGGCAAACAGCCCAATCGCGGCACCGTGCTGTTTCGCTGGGATACGCTCAACCAGAACGACGAGATCGTGCTGTCCATGCGCGGCCGGCAGCTGTTCCTCAGACGCACACCGGCGCCGCCGCAGCAAGATTCGCTCAAGACATGAGCTACAAATATTACTGGGAAGACTTCGCCCCGGGCCAGGTGCGCGAGACCGGCGGCCACAGTCTGAGCGAAGACGAGATCATCGAATTCGCCAGGAAGTACGATCCGCAGCCCTTCCACATCGACAGGGACAAGGCGAAACAATCCGCTTTCGGCGGCCTGATCGCCAGCGGCTGGCAGACCGCCGGCCTATGCATGCGCATGCTCTGCGATCTCTATCTGCTCGAGTCCGCCAGCATGGGTTCGCCCGGCGTGGACGAAGTGCGCTGGGTGAAACCGGTGCGCCCGGGCGACACCCTGCGCCTCAAGTCGACGGTGCTCGAGACGCGCGCCTCCGCGAGCCGCCCCGACATGGGCACGGTGCGCTCGCGCTCGGAGGTGTACAACCAGCGCGGCGAGCTGGTCATGCACATGTCGGGCGTAGGCATGTTCCGCCGACGCAATCCGGCGCAATAGGGATACGCTCGCGGTCCGATTCAGTGTTTGCCGCCGTAGCCGGCCACGCCCATCAGCAACCGGGTGCAGCCATAAGCGCTCCAGATGAGCAGCCGCAGCCACAGCGGCTTGCGATGCCAGGCGCGCTTGCCGACCACCCTGGCGCCGTCTTTCATGTGCTGCAGCAGGCTGCGGCGCAGGTCATGCGAAAAATGCAGGTCGTCGACCACGATATTGGCCTCGCGCGCAAGCATCAGGCTGAACGGGTCGATGTTCGATGAGCCCACCGTCGCCCAGCGCCGGTCGATCACCGCGACCTTGGCATGCAGGAAGCTCTTGTGATACTCGTAGATTTCCACCCCGGCATCGAGCAGCGACCCGTACAGCGCGCGCGAGGCATAGTGCAGCAGCGCGTATTCGACCCTGCCCTGCAGCAGCAGCACGACGCGCACGCCGCGGCCGGCCGCAGAGCGCAGCGCGTGGCGGAATCGCGTCCCCGGGAAAAAATAGGCATTGGCGATGATGACTTCCTTGTGCGCCTCGCGGATCGCCTCGAGATACGCATCCTCGATGTCGGAGCGATGGCGGAAATTGTCGCGCACTACCAGCACCGCATGCTGGGTGCCGCGCGCGGCGGCATCGGCCTGCGGATGTCGCTGCGCGCCGCGCTTCAGGCTCGCCCAGGCCACCCGGTGCCACAGGCGCGCGGTCTGCTCCAGCACGTCCGCGACCAGAGGCCCCTCGATGCGCACGGCATAGTCGTAGCGCGGCGGCGTATGCCCCGGG
>JAJZUK010000037.1 GCA_021847125.1 Pseudomonadota bacterium
GGTCCTGTCGAAGCGGTAGTTCCGCGCCATCGCCTCCGCCTGCACGGCGCGCAGGTAGCTCGCTATCGCGGCGAGGGGATCGGCATGGGCTTGGAAGCGCAGCAGCTGAGGATGGTGGCGATAGCCGGCGGTCTCGCCCTCGAGCACCGCCTGCGCCAGCAGCGCCTCGCGCCACAGCGCGACCAGCCCCTTGGGGTCGAGATATTTCGGGTGCAAGGTCCAAAGGCGCATGCGGCTGGGCAGGCGAATCGCGATGGCCGGCTAGATTTCCACCATCTCGAAATCTTCCTTGCGCGCGCCGCATTCGGGACAGGTCCAGTTGATGGGCACGTCTTCCCAGCGCGTTCCAGGAGCTATACCCTCATCCGGAACGCCGGCGGCCTCGCCGTAGATGTAGCCGCAGATCAGGCACATCCAGGTCTTGAATTCGGTGCTGGGCGTTGCGGCTGTCATATCCTCGGTCTGGGTTTGGGTTAAAATAGCGCCGCATCTTACCCTGTTGCCATGTCTAGTTCCAGCATGGCGCCGACCATGCCCTCCTCACTGCCTCCGATCGTTCTCAGCTTCGCCGCCGCGGATCCCACCGGCGGTGCCGGCATCCAGGCCGATTTGCTCACGCTGTCGAGCATGGGCTGCCACGCCCTGACCGTGGTCACCGCGATTACGGTGCAGGACACGGCCGGGATCGAGGACGTGCTGCCGATCGATGCCGACTGGGTCAGCGACCAGGCGCGCGTGCTGCTCGAAGACATGCCGGTGGCGGCGTTCAAGATCGGCCTGGTGGGCAGCGTGGAGAATTGCGCCGCCATTGCCGAGGTGGTTTCGGACTACCCCGACGTGCCGCTGATTCTGGATCCGGTGCTCGCCTCCGGCCGCGGCGACGAGTTGGCGACCGAGGAAATGATCGAGGCCATGCGCGAAATGCTGATTCCGCAGACCACCATCATCACGCCGAACAGCCTCGAAGCAAGGCGTCTGGCCGACGATGGCGGCGACGAGGAACGCTCGCTGGAGGACTGCGCCAAGCGTATCCTGGAGATGGGCTGCGAGTACGTGCTGATCACGGGCACGCACGAAAATACGCCGCAAGTGATCAATACGCTCTACGGTGCGCAGGGTGTGATCCGGAGCGACAGCTGGCAGCGCTTGCCCGGCAGCTATCACGGTTCGGGCTGCACCCTGGCTTCGGCCATCGCCGCCACGCTCGCCAACGGCCTGGACATTCCCGAAGCCGTGCGCGAGGCGCAGGAATACACCTGGCAGACGCTGAACTCCGGTTTCCGCCCGGGCATGGGGCAGCACATTCCCGACCGTTTCTTCTGGGCGCGCGAAGCCGAGGGCGACGGGAACAAGCCGGAGGACTGAGGCGTGCAGCGCAAACTCGCGGGACTCTACGCGATCACGCCGGATGAACCGCGCAGCGACATCTTGCTGCGCAAGGTCGGCCAGGCGCTAGTCGGCGGGGCCGCGGCGCTGCAATACCGCAACAAGTCTGCCACAGCCGAGCTGAAACTCGAACAGGGGCGCGCCTTGGCCGCTTTGTGCCGCGCCGCGGGCGCAACCTTCATCGTCAACGACGATGTCGCACTGGCGCTGGCGCTCGATGCCGACGGCGTGCACCTCGGCGCGGAGGACGGAGACCTGCACGAGGCGCGGCGCCGCCTGGGGCCGGGCAAGCTGCTTGGCACTTCCTGTTACGACCGCATTGAGCTGGCCGCGGCCGCGGTGCAGGCGGGCGTGGATTACCTGGCTTTCGGCAGCGTGTTCAGCTCCGTCACCAAACCCGCCGCAGTGCGCGCGCCGCTCGCGCTATTCGCCGAGGCCGAGCGGCGCTTCGGCCTGCCGCTGGTGGCGATCGGCGGCATAAACCTGCAAAATGCGGCTCAGGTGTTTGCCGCCGGCGCCGATGCCGTCGCCGTGATCAGCGCCGTGTTCGACGCGGGCGATATCGCCGAGTGCGCGGCTGCCTTTACCCGAATTTATCAACAACAGCGGATCGAACGATGAGCAACGAGTCTTTGTTTGCGCGGGCCCAGCAATTCATTCCCGCCGGGGTCAATTCTCCGGTGCGGGCGTTTCGAGCCGTGGGCGGCGCGCCGCGCTTCATCGCGCGCGGTGAAGGTGCCTGCATGTGGGACACCGAAGGCCGGCGCTATATCGACTACATCGGCTCATGGGGAGCGATGGTGGCAGGCCATGCGCATCCCGAGGTAGTGGCGGCTGTGTGCGCAGCCGCAAAGAAAGGCTTGTCATTCGGCGCGCCGACCGAAGCCGAGATCGAAATGGCCGAGCTCCTGTGCAAGCTGCTGCCGGGCATGGAACTGGTGCGCCTGGTGAGTTCGGGCACCGAGGCCACGATGACCGCACTGCGCCTGGCGCGCGGCTACACCGGCCGCAACCGCGTGGTCAAATTCGAAGGCTGCTATCACGGCCATGCCGACAGCCTGCTGGTGAAAGCGGGCTCCGGCGCGCTTACCTTTGGCCAGCCGAGCTCCTCCGGCGTGCCGCCTCAGGTCGCCGCCGATACCCTGGTGCTCGATTACAACGATGCCGCGCAGCTCGAGCGCTGCTTCGCCGAGAACGGCAAGGACATTGCCGCCGTGATCCTGGAGCCGGTGGTAGGCAACATGAACCTGGTCGCGCCCAAGCCCGAATTCCTGCGCAGCCTGCGCGCCCTCTGCAGCAAGCACGGCGCGGTGCTGATCTTGGACGAAGTAATGACCGGCTTTCGCGTGGGCCCGACCGGCGCGCAGGGGCATTACGGCATCGAGCCGGACCTCACCACGCTGGGCAAGGTCATCGGCGGCGGCATGCCGGTCGGCGCTTTCGGCGGACGGCGCGAGATCATGCAGAAAATCGCCCCGCTGGGGCCGGTCTATCAGGCCGGCACGCTGTCGGGCAATCCGGTGGCGGTGGCGGCCGGCCTGGCGACCTTGAAGCTGGTGCAGGCCCCCGGCTTCTACGAGAAATTAGGCGCCAATACGCTGGCCTTGACCGAAGGTCTGGCTGCGGCGGCGAAAAAGCACGGCGTGGTGTTCTCGGCACAGGCCATCGGCGGTATGTTCGGCATCTATTTCCGCGCCAGCGCCCCGCAAAGCTTCGCCGAAGTCATGCAATGCGACAAGGAAGCGTTCAACCGGTTCTTTCACGCGATGCTCGAGCGCGGCGTGCACTTCGCGCCTTCGGCCTATGAGGCCGGATTCGTTTCCGCGGCACACAGCGCGCAGGACATCGCGGCGACCGTCAGCGCGGCCGAAGCGGTGTTCGCCGCGATGGGCAAATAAGCGGCAGCGCCTGCCTGGCGCTGCGCTCAGCGCGCTTTGAGGTTGTCGCGGATTTCGCGCAGCAGCTTCACGTCCTCCGGCTCCGCCGGAGCCGGCGCAGGGGCCGGCGGCTCGGCGCGCTTCAGCTTGTTGATCCAGCGCACCAGCATGAAAATGATGAACGCGAGGATGACGAAGTTGCTGGCGATGGTCAGAAAGTTGCCGTAGGCGAATACCGGCACGCCCGCCTTCTTCACCGCTTCCAGCGTCATCGCCGTGCCCGGCGGTATTTCCTTGAGCGCGAAGAAGTAGTTGGAAAAATCCAGGCCGCCCAGTATGCGGCCGATCACCGGCATGATCAGATCGTTCACTATGGAATCGACGATCTTGCCGAAGGCTGCGCCGATGATCACGCCTACGGCCAGGTCCATTACGTTGCCCTTGAGTGCAAATTCCTTGAATTCTTTCAGCATGGTTCGGTTTCCTTTGCGCTGATAAGGTCAAAAATTCCACAGCCGCGGCAGGCGCCGCGCGCGGGAGTGACGATCGCACACAGCCGCGGCGATAGCAAGAACAGCGTCGCCAGGCCGAGGAATATGAAAGATCCGCCGCCGTCGCTTACCGCCGTGATCCCGACGCTGGAGCCCGGCGCCGGGTCGCGGCCGATTCTAGGCCCTAGCAACCGGGTTATGATTGCAAAACCGGTTTCTGGGCTGTTCCTCCATGGCTGAAGCACGTGCACGCAGTGGACTCTCGACAGATGCAGGCCCGCTGGAAATCTGGGCCTGGGCGATGTACGACTTCGCCAACTCGGGCTATACCACGGTGGTGCTCACGGCGATATTCAACGCCTACTTCGTCGCGGTCGTGGCGGCCGGCGCGCCCTGGGCCACGTTCGCCTGGACCGCGACCTTGTCGCTCTCGTACGCGCTGGTGATCGTCAGCGCGCCCGTGATCGGCGCCTATGCGGATTTGCGCGCCAACAAGAAAAGGCTGCTGCTGGCGAGCACCGCGGGCTGCGTGCTCGGCACCGCGATCCTGGCCCTGGCGGGGCCGGGGGATCTGGCGATCGCAGTGCTCGGCGTGGTCGTCTCGAATTTCTTTTTCTGCACCGGCTGCGATCTGATCGCCGCGTTCCTGCCGGAACTTGCGCGCGGCAGGGATCTGGGCAAGGTATCGGGCTGGGGCTGGAGCCTGGGCTACATCGGCGGTCTGCTTACGCTGGGCGCCTGTCTTGCCTATGTGTCCTGGGCGCAGGCGGCGGGCGAGAAGGCCGCGCAGTTCGTGCCCGTGACCATGCTCATCACTGCGGGGCTGTTCGCGCTGGCGAGCCTGCCGACGTTTGCCCTGTTGCGCGAGCGCGCCTTGCCGCAGCCCCTCCCAGCAGGCGTGACCCTGGTGCGCGCGGCGTTCGCGCGCCTCGCCGACACCTTGCGCCATGCGGCCTTGTATCAGGACCTGCGCCGCTTCCTTTGGTGCATCGTGTTCTATCAAGCCGGGGTGCAGACCGTGATCACGCTTGCTGCAATTTATGCCGAGCAGGCGATGGGCTTCAATACGCGCGACACGCTGGTGCTGGTGCTGGTGGTCAACGTCACCGCTGCGCTGGGCGCATTTTTCCTCGGCAATGTGCAGGACCGCATCGGCCACGTTCCGACCATCGCGCTCACGCTCGCGGGCTGGATCGCGATGGTGCTGATTGCCTGGGTGGCCGACACGCGCCT
This sequence comes from Pseudomonadota bacterium, assembly GCA_021847125.1. Next base: position 4,988 of record JAJZUK010000037.1, read on the forward strand.
GCTATTCTGGATCGCGGCCAATCTCGCCGGACTGTGCCTGGGTGCGTCCCAGTCGGCGGGCCGCGCGCTGGTGGGCTATCTGAGCCCCAAGGCCCGCCGCGCCGAGTTCTTCGGCCTGTGGGGGCTGGCGACCAACCTGTCCTCCATCCTCGGACCCATTACCTACGGCGCGGTGAGCTGGGTCTCGCAAGGCAACCACCGCCTCGCGATGCTGATCACCGGCGCGTTCTTCGTGCTCGGACTGCTGATCCTGCACGGTGTCGACGCGCGCCGCGGCCGGCGCGCGGCGCTCAAACGCGCTTGAGCACTTGGTAGCCGTCGCAAAATAGATTCGGCAACGGCGCTATATGGGGAAGCATGAGGAGATAGCTCGCCTCATTTTGCAACAGATGCTTAGGGCAGTTCAGCCGAAGGCATGCGCGCGTGTATGGTCGCGGCGTAGCGCTGCAGGAATTCGGAGTTGCGGTTGCGCTCGTAATAAAGCGGCCGCGGCAACATCGCCGCCAGCTGCGCCGCCTGCTCGGAGTTCAAGCCGGCCGCACTCACATTGAAGTAATGCCGCGCCGCGGCTTCGGCGCCGAACACGCCTTCGCCCCACTCCGCCACGTTCAGGTAGATCTCGAATATGCGTTCTTTGTCCATCAGCGATTCCAGCATCCAGGTGATGACCGCTTCCTGGCCCTTGCGCCAGAGACTCTTCTCGCCGGAAAGAAACAGGTTCTTCGCCAATTGCTGGCTGATGGTGGAACCGCCGGCGACCACTCTTCCGCGCCGCTGATTCTTTTCCAGTGCTTTCTGTATGCCTTCCCAGTCGAAACCGTCGTGCTCGGAGAACTTGGCGTCTTCGGCCACGATGACGGCGCGCTTCAACTCCACGGAGATGCGCCCGTAGCTGATCCAGCGCTGTTGCAGGTGCGCATTGGGGTTCTTTGCGCGCATGCGCTCCAGCCGCGCCTGCATGAAGCTGGTGCTCTCCGGATTGTGTCCGACCCAATACCAGATATGCGCGGCGAACCAGCCCTGGTACAGCAGCAGCGCGATGAACATCACGCCCAGCGTGTAGCTGAACGCCTTCCACAGCGCCAGCAGCGCCCGCCTTATGGCCTCGAGCATGTTATGTCTGCCGCAGCAGCTGCAACACCGGCGCGCTGTCCGGGCGTACGCCGCGCCAGATGAAAAACGATTCGGCCGCCTGCTCGACCAGCATACCGAGGCCGTCGGCAGACAGCGCCGCACCCTGCTCCCGGGCAAAGGCAAGGAACGGCGTCTCGCCCTTGCCGTACATCATGTCGTAGGCCAGCGCCCCGCGCGCGAACACCCCCGATGGCAGCGGCGGCAGTTCCCCGGCGAGGCTGGCGGAGGTGGCATTGATGACGAGGTCGAATTGTCTGCCGGCGAGCGCAGCATAGGCGCCGGCCTCGATCGCGCCGTGCACGCTTTGCGCCAGCTGCTGCGCCTTGTCCGGCGTGCGGTTGGCGAGCATGAACTGCGCCGGCTGCTGCTGCAGCAAGGGTTCGATGACGCCGCGCGCCGCTCCGCCTGCACCCAGCAGCAGAATGCGCCGGCCGGCGATGGCAAAGCCGAGGTTGTGCAGCAGATCGTTCACCAGTCCGGCGCCGTCGGTGTTGTCGGCAAAAATCGCAGCGCCATCGAATTTCAGCGTGTTCGCCGCCTGCGCCGTGCGCGCGCGCGGAGAGAGCACCGTCGCGTAGCGGCAGGCCTCGGCTTTGAACGGCAGGGTGACGTTGAGGCCGCGGCCGCCGCGGGCGCGGAACGCATCGGCCGTCGCCGCAAATGCATCCTTGGGCGCGAGCAGCGTCCCGTAGACCAGATCCTGCCCGGTCTGGCGCGCGAACGCGGCGTGTATCAGCGGCGACTTGCTGTGCGCGACCGGGTTGCCGATGACGGCGTATAGGTCCGGCATGACGGGAAATCACTCCCCTCGCAAGGTGTCCCCCGGAGCAAACGTCCAGGTTCGGGTGATAACGAGGATGTCGGTGTCGCGCTGGATGTTAGCGGGGAAGCGGGCGTAGGGCGCGGCCATTTTCACGATGCGCTCAGCCGCGCGATCGAGAATCTGGTGACCGGAGGAACGCTGTACGTCGACCGACTCCAGGCTGCCGTCGGCTTTGATCGAAACGGTGAGCACCAGGCTGCCATAGATTTTGCCGCGCGCGCCCTCCGGGTAATTCAGGTTGCCGATGCGCTGGACCTTCAGGCGCCAGTCCTCGACATACTGCGCGAAGCGGTATTCCTGCGCGCTCGAGCCGATGAACTTCCGGATCGGGCGTTTTTGATATTCCTCGGTTTGGCGCGAGATCTGCGCTTCCAGGCGCGCGATTGCGAGCGCGCTGTTTGCGAGGTCCTGGCCCGACACCCGGGGTTGCGGCGCGTCGGTCGCGGGCGCCGCATTCGGTTGTTCGGTGGCGGCTACGCTCTTGGCCGCGCGCAGCCGCGTCATCATTCGCAGTTGCTGCGCCTCCAGTTCCTGCACTCTCTGCGCGGCGCGCTTGGTATCGGTGCCGGCGTCCGTATCCTTCAGCACCGGCAGCGGCGTCTTGGCGCGCCGGTTCTCGTCGGTATTGCCGCCGCCGTCGAGATTGGCCTGCGCCAGCACGCTCGCCTTGACCGGCTTCGCGCGCGTCTTGCTGTTGACCAGGACGACGTCCAGCGACGGCGCGATGTATTTGTCGTGGATGATGTCGGGCAGGCGGAAATGGATGGACAGCGCCAGCGCGTGCAGGAATAGGGACAGCGCCAGCGCGAGCGCTAGATTACGCGACGGAGCATCCAGGCCGGCCATGAACCCAGGCCAGCGCAAACGCATGGAGCCGAGCGAATTGACGCTGTGCAATCAGACCTCAAAATCACTTGAAATCAATGTATTCTATGCTTTTCGAGAGAATTTATCTTAACTTTCTGCTCAATGCTCAGCCGATCCCTTGTACCGGGGTTTGACCGAGTTGTCGATCAGATCTATCCCCTCGATTTCGAGCAGTACGCGGCTGCCGACTTCCAGATCCGGCAGCGAGGGCACGCGCACATACAACGGAATGCCTTCGAACTTAACCAGGGTAT
>JAJZUK010000038.1 GCA_021847125.1 Pseudomonadota bacterium
TGCGGCACGCGCTCGGCGAGCAGGTCGCGCTCGCGCTCGCGCAAATCGGGACTGACTTCGAGGATGTAGTAATTGCGCGGCAGCCGGCCCATGCGTTCGAGCTCGGTCAGCAGGGCTGCGGCGAGCGCGCCCGAGCCGGCCCCGATTTCGAGGATCTGGTCCAGGCCCGATTCCAGCACTTCGGCCAGCTGGCGCGCGAGCGTCTGGCCGAACAGCGGGGTCATTTCGGGCGCGGTGGTGAAATCGCCTTCGCGCCCGAGTTTTCTTGCGCCGGCGGTGTAATAGCCGAGGCCGGGCGCATACAGCGCGAGCTCCATGTAGCGCACAAACGGAATCCAGCCGCCGTTCGCGGCGATATCGTCGCGGATCAGCGCCGCGAGCTTCTCGCTGTGCGCCAGGGCCTCGGCCGGCGGGGTGGGCAGATCGGACAGATGGGGGGGCATATGGGGAATAGTGCGCGAATCCGGTAAAATCTTCAAATGATACCCACGCAGCTGCAGGACAAGACCATCCTCGTTACCGGCGCGGCCAAGCGCGTCGGCGCGGCGATCGTGCGGCGCCTGCACCGCTCCGGCGCGCGGCTCGCGCTGCACTACCATGCCTCGGAACGCGAAGCGCACGCGCTGCAATCCGAACTCAATTTGCAGCGCGCGCAGTCGGTGATCCTGGTGAAGGCCGATTTGCTGGAAACAGCGGGCCTCGCGGAAATCGTGAAAACCTGCGTCGAACGTTTCGGCGCGCTCGACGCGCTGGTCAACAACGCCTCGGCGTTCTACCCCACCCCCGTGGGGACGATAGACGAGCGCAACTGGGACGAACTCGTGGGCACCAATCTGAAAGCGCCGTTGTTCCTGTCCCAGGCGGCTGCGCCGCATTTGAAGAAAAGCGGCGGCTGCATCGTCAATATCGCCGACATCCACGCGGAGCGCCCGCTGAAGAACTACGTGGTCTACAGCCTGGCCAAGGCGGGGCTGGTCGGCCTTACCAAATCGCTTGCGCGCGAACTCGGGCCGGAAGTGCGGGTGAACGGGGTCGCGCCCGGCCCCATTGCCTGGCCCGAAGACGGGTCCTTCGACGAGGTGACGCGCCAGCGCGTGATCTCGCACACCCTGCTGAAGCGCATCGGCGAGCCCGATGACATCGCGCGCGCGGTCTACTACCTGATTGCGGAAGCGCCCTACGTCACCGGCCAGATCATCGCGGTCGATGGCGGCAGGAGCGTCAACCTATGAGCAATGATTTGAACCAATCTGGGGGATATACGCCCCGAAGGAAGTCCCCTTGGGGGACAAGGGGGCGTGCCCCCTTGTTCGTCGATCTATGAACGCGCCGGATCACAAACAGCTGGAAAAACAGCGCTACGAGGCGAACAAGCTGGAGAAGCGCCTGTGCCGCCTTGCCGGGCAGGCAATCGCGGACTTCAACATGATCGAGGCGGGCGATCGCGTCATGGTCTGCCTCTCCGGCGGCAAGGACAGCTACGGATTGCTCGACGTGCTGCTGAAACTGCGCGCGCGCGCGCCGATAGAGTTCGATATCGTCGCGGTCAATCTCGACCAGAAGCACCCGGGCTATCCGGCGGATGTGCTGCCCGCTTACCTCAAATCTTTGGGCATAGAGTTCCTGATCGCGGAGCAGGACACCTATTCGGTGGTGAAGCGCCTGGTCCCCGAAGGCAGAACCATGTGCTCGGTGTGCTCGCGCCTGCGCCGCGGCGTGCTCTACCGCCTGGCAGGCGAACTCGGCGCGACTCGGATCGCGCTGGGCCATCATCGCGACGACATCCTCGAAACGTTTTTCCTGAACCTGTTCTTCGGCGGCAAGCTCAAGGCGATGCCGCCCAAGCTCGGCTCGGATGACGGCAAGCATGTGGTGATACGGCCGCTCGCCTACGTGAAGGAAAAAGACCTCGCGCGCTATGCCGAAGTGCGTGCCTTCCCCATCATTCCCTGCGACTTGTGCGGCTCGCAGGACCAGCTGCAGCGAAAGCAGGTGAAGCAGCTGCTGCGGGCTTGGGAGAAGGAATTCCCGGGTAGGGTCGAAACCGTGTTCAACAGCCTGCAGCGGGTCGTGCCTTCGCATTTGCTCGATCGCAAGCTGTTCGATTTTCCCGCGGTTACGGCCACCGGGATTACGGCCGAGGACGGGGACAAAGCCTTTGATAAAGAAGACTTTTCATCCATCGGCGCACCTCTGCTGAAAATCCGCCCCACGCCCGAATAAATCGAAATCAATCGTAAATCGTATTTTGTCAAACTCAGTTTGTCATGCTAGAATTTCGGCATGAATTGCGCTGAACGATTGGTATCGATTTTCGGCAGCCAGGCCGAAGTGGCCCGGCGCTTGCGCCTGGATCGTGCGGTCGTCAATAACTGGGTCAAGTCCGGTTATGTCCCGGCGCGCTGGGCGATGGAGGTCGAGCATGCCACCGAGGGCAAAGTGGCCGCGGTCGAAGTGCTCAACGAAGCCAACGCCAAGAAGCCGGTCAAGGTCAAATCTCGTCCCGACGATCTGTTCGGGTCGCATCTTCCAGGGAGTGACGCCATGAGTGATTTCGCACCAGTCAAACGCATCCATTCGTTCCATCCGCCGCAGCGCACGCTGATGGGCCCAGGCCCGTCGGAGATCAACCCGCGCGTGATGGCGGCGATGAGCCTGCCGGCGATCGGCTATCTCGACCCCGTGTTCGTCGAGATGATGGAAGAACTGAAGTCGCTGCTGCGCTACGCCTATCAGACCAAGAATGCGCTCACGTTTCCGGTTTCCGGCCCCGGCTCGGTCGGCATGGAATACTGCTTCGTCAACCTGGTCGCCCCCGGCGACAAGGTCATCGTGTGCAGGAACGGCGTGTTCGGCGGGCGCATGATAGAAAACGTGGAGCGCGCCGGCGGCATTCCGATCATCGTCGAGGATACCTGGGGCGAACAGGTCGATCCGCAAAAACTGGAAGACGCGCTGAAGAAGAACCCGGGCGCGCACCTGGTCGCATTCGTGCACGCCGAGACCTCGACCGGGGTGCAGTCGGATGCGAAGACGCTGGTGGAGATTGCGCACAAGCACAAGGCGCTGGCGATCGTCGATGCCGTGACCTCGCTCGGCGGCACGCCGGTGCTGGTGGACGAATGGAAAATCGACGCGGTCTACTCCGCCAGCCAGAAGTGCCTGTCTTGCACGCCGGGCCTGTCGCCGGTTTCGTTCAGCGACCGGGTGGTCGAACACGTCAAGGCGCGCAAGGACAAGATCCATTCCTGGTTCATGGATATGAATCTGCTGCTCGGCTACTGGGGCGCGACCAGCCGCACGTATCACCATACCGCGCCGACCAACAGCCTGTACGCGCTGCACGAAGCGCTGCTGATCATGAAAGAAGAGGGCATAGAAAACGCCTGGGCGCGGCACACCCGCCACCACCTCGCGCTCAAAGCGGGCCTCGAAGCCATGGGCCTGAAGTTCCTGGTGAAGGAAGAGGCGCAGCTGCCGCAGATGAACGCGGTGCTCATACCCGAGGCGGTGAAGGCGCGCGAAGCCGAAGTGCGCAAGACCCTGCTCACCGAGTTCAACCTCGAGATCGGCGCCGGCCTCGGGCCCTTGGCCGGCAAGATCTGGCGCATCGGCCTCATGGGCTATTCGTGCAAGCCGGAGAACGTGATGCTGTGCCTGTCGGCGCTCGGTTCCGTGCTCTCCGACATGGGCCTGCCGATCCACGTCGGCGATGCCGAGGCCGCCGCGCATGGCGCCTACGCCGCGCTGCATGCCAAGGCGGCGCAGCAAAAGCAGCAGCAGAAAAAGCGCGTGGCCTGAGGCGCAGCGCCGAGTTCCGCGCCGCGCACAAGACGGCGACCTGCGGGTCGCCGTTTATTTCGGGCTAATAACCTGCGGCGATAAGCATGCGCCCATCGCTTCGTTGCGGCCGCGCGCGGCGCCGCTATACTTCGCGTTCCTGCGCCGGCGCGGCGACACCGCACTGCGGAAATTATTGCTAGCATTGCCGCTCTTCGGCCGGGCACAAGGGGAACCATGCGTATCGCCAACAGCGTCACCGACCTCGTCGGCAACACCCCGCTGGTGCGCATCAACCGGCTGACGCAGGGCTGCGCCGCCGAGGTAGTGGCGAAGCTGGAGTACCAGAATCCGGCGCACAGCGTGAAAGACCGCATCGGCCTCGCGATGATAGAGGCGGCGGAGAAAGCCGGGCGCATCAAGCCCGACACCATTGTGCTCGAGCCCACCAGCGGCAACACCGGCATCGGCATCGCGATGGTGTGCGCAGCCAAAGGCTACAAATGCACCATCGTCATGCCCGATACCATGAGCAAGGAGCGGCGCATGCTGCTGCGCGCCTACGGCGCGGAACTGGTGCTGACCCCGGGCGCGGAGCGCATGCCGGGCGCGATCAAGAAAGCCGAAGAGATGGCCGCCGCCGATCCGCGTTACTTCATCCCGCAGCAATTCGAGAACCCCGCAAACGTCGAGGTGCACCGGCGCACGACCGCCGAGGAAATCTGGCGCGACACCGACGGCAAGGCGGATTTCCTGATCTCGGGCATAGGCACCGGCGGCACCATCACCGGCGTGGGCGAAGCGATCAAGGCGCGCAAGCCCTCGTTCAAGTGCATCGCGGTCGAGCCCGATGCCTCGCCCGTGCTCTCCGGCGGGCAGGCCGGTCCGCATCCGCTGCAGGGCATAGGCGCGGGCTTCATTCCGAAGATCCTGAACACCAGGATCTACGACGAGATCGTGCGCGTGAAGAACGACGATGCGATGAATCTCGCGCGGCGCATGGCGCGCGAGGAAGGGCTGCTGGTGGGGATTTCCTCCGGCGCCGCGATGTGGGCGGCGCTCGAAGTGGCCAAGCGCGCCGAGAACAAGGGCAAGCTGATCGTGGTGATCATTCCCTCGTTTGGCGAGCGCTATTTGTCCACGCCCTTGTTCGCGGGCCTCGCCGACTGAAGTCAGGCGGGCGGCGCCGGCCTTCTATTTCAGCTCGCGCCTGAAAGTTTCTTCGGCGGCTGAGGCAGACATGCCGCGGCAGCGCGCGTTCCACAAATAGTCGAACATCGAAGTGCTCATGGCGCCCTCTATCTGCGGCGGCGGCTTGCCGGCAGGGCCGGCGAGGAAGCGCTTCCCGTTCACTGTCCCGCAAACGAGCGCTCCCAGCTTGTCCTGAATCAGCCTGAGTTCGGCAAAGGAAAGGCCGGCGCTTGGCCGGCCCAGCGCTTGCGCCACCGCCGCGCGCGCCTGTTGCAGTGCTGCTTCATCGCTTTGCTGTTGCGCCAGAGATAGCGACGGGCGCAACAGCAGCGCGATTATCGTTGCGCAGTGAATCCAAACGTAAGCGGCTTGCTTCATAACGTCCGCCAAGCTTAAACCCGAGCCTGGCGCGCGCGCCAGCAGGCCCGGGTTGCATCTGCAAGCGCCGCTACTTCGAAGGCATCTGCTGCAGGTAGGCGGCGACAGCCGCCATGTTCTGGTCGCTGAGCGAATGCGTGATCGCTTTCATCGCGACGCCGTCCGGCCTCTCGTTGGTGCGCTGGAACACCGTGAGCTGCTTGATCACGTAGTCTGCGTGCTGATAGGCGATGCGCGGGAATTCGCCGTTGCCCTGGCCGTGGTCTCCGTGGCAGGTGCTGCAGGGCGGAACGCCCTTCGCCGGAAGGCCGTTGTCGAAGATATTCTTTCCCTCTGCGACCAGCTTCGGATCGCCCGGCCCGGGAGAAACCGATTTTTGTGCGGCAAAGTAGGCCGCCAGACCCTTGATCTGGTCGTCGGTCAGGCTGCGGCTGATGCCCCACATGTATTCGAAACCTTCGGGATCGGCGCGCCTATGGCTCCTGAAGCCTTTCAACTGCGCCACGATATAGTCCGGCTGCTGTGCCGCGAGCTTGGGAAAGTTCGGCGAAACCGAATTGCCGTCGATGCTGTGGCAATTCGAGCAGACTTGCGCCGCCAGGGTTTGCGGCGGGGTGCTTGGGGTCGCGAGCGAACGCGAGCGCTCGATCGAGGAACAGCCCGCGCCGATCACGGTCAGCGCCAGCACCAGGGTTAAGGAAGTTCGCTTCATATCTTGTGTCTCCAAAAAATCTGACCATCAAATAGGGAGCGCCTCAGGCTACGTGCCATGCAAGGCGGTACTTGCAATGCGCAGCTCTAGTAGGCACCCCAGACATAAAGGAACAGCGTGTTGTTGTCTTTGGCGTCGCGGCCCAGGCCGTCGTAGTTGCTCGATGCACCGTTGAACTTCGAGTAGCTGGTGTATTGCAGGCCGACGCGGACATATTGCACCGGGGTCCAGAACGCTTCATAAGTGAAACCGCTGGTAGCCGGGTTGCCCGACAGGTTGCCGCTGACGCGGGTCGAGACCGCCGTCGCGCCCAGCGCGCCGGTCGGGTCGCTGGTAATCAATCCCGTGGTCGGGTCGTAACCGGAGGTCTGGTTCAGTGTATTGGTGCTGCCGGTACGGTTGAAATAGCCCAGGCTGCCGCCGTACTTTGCCTGATAGGTATAGGTCAGTTTCGCCCTGAGGGTATGGGTCGTGTCCGAAGTGCTGGTGTTCGCCAGCGGATTGCCGGCCGCATCGACAAAGCTCACCGCCTGGTTGGCCACAGAATCCGGATAGCGATGCTTCTCCGTCAGGTACGCGAGCTGCGCCGTAACCGTGTGCGGATCGAGCAGATATTGATACTGGGCATCGAAGCCCTGGTCTTCGAAATGGTGGATGCTGCTGGGGTCGGAGATGTCCTCGGGGTTGTCATAAACGTCGGCGGTCATGCCGGAGGCGCCGACCATGATGTTGTTCGGGCCCCATTCGTGCGTGTACGCGAGGCGCCAGTACGGATTCAAGCCCTTGAGCTTGGTCGTGCCGGCGTTGTTGATGCCTGCGCTCATGAAGGACAGGCCGCCGTTGGCGGTCCTGTATCCGCCCAATTCGGCGTAGAACGATTTGTTCAGATAGGCATAAGCGCTCAGGCCCGCGACGTTGCCGCCCGCGCCGTAGCCGGGGTAGGGGGCATTGCCGTCCACGAACGCGCTGCTGGTGGGGCTGGGCACCGGAACATATTGCATCCACGCTGCGGCCGTATTCCACGGGTCGGAGACCGAAGGGTTATTGTTCATCGAAACGCCGACGATCAGATCCCGGTTCGCATCGATGAAGCGATCGGCATAGCGCAGATCGATATTGTCGGCATTGGTATGGCCTTTGAATTCTCCCGCCCCCACCCCGTCGGAGGCCACGCCCTGCGCAGCATAGTTGTCGTAGGTGATCTGCGAGAACAGACCCAGGTTCTCGGTGACCTTGCCTGCGATGAACAGGCTTCCCGTCGCAAATATCGGTGCCCCCTGCTTCTGGAAATCCGCCGGCGGATTGTCGCTCTTGCTCGTATTGCTGACCCTGGAAGCGCTGACTACGCCCATCATCGACAGCGGCAGCGCGCGCTGCCCTATGGTGTAGCCGGTCATCTTGAACATGCGCCCATACGGCGTCAGCTCCGGAAACTGTCCGCCGGCGTGACAGGCGACGCAGTTCTGGCCGGTCTGACGCGCGAACGCGGGCAGGGCCTGTGCTTCGCGCGGCGCCAACGCGAGCAGCAGCGGCGCGAGCGTAGCGGCGGCGAGGGCTGCCCTGACGATGACGCCGCGTCGCGTCGACCGCGGTGGTGCAATTGTGCTCGATGCGGTTGCCGGCACATGCGTCCGCATCGCCGCTTGCTGGTTTTGTTCTGATCTGTATCCGTTCATTTCCCGATTTCTCCTAGTCGTCGATCTGTCCTGGACATTATCGGGAGCGGGCTGGTTCGGACCTATTGGGGTAAGTCCGAATACCACTTGATCCATATCAAAGGACATCGCTGAGGCGGGTCGCGGTATACCCGCATTCGGCGCGTGCGCCGCGTCGTACTCGCGGCGCAGACGCGCAACGAGTCCGTCCGTACTGGGAACGTCGTCGATCTGACCCACGCCCTGGCCCGCGCTCCAGATGTCGCGCCAGGCCTTGCGTGCGCCGCCCTCTGCTGAACCGAAGTTCATCTTGTTCTTGTCCCGCGGCGGAAGGTTTTCCG
>JAJZUK010000039.1 GCA_021847125.1 Pseudomonadota bacterium
CCGATCTCTGGCGCTGCTGACTTCGCTCAGCTTCATGATCTTCGTGCCCACGCCGCTGCTGCTGCACCTCGGACATCCGGAACGCGCATTCAATTCCACCATCACGCCGCATCTGACCTCGGCCATGGCGATGTTCGGCTTTTTTGCGAGCTTCTATGTCGCGCTGCTGATCCTGGAAGGATGGTTCGCCTACCGGCCGTTCATCGTCGAGCAGGCGCAAAAGCGGACGGATCTGCTCGGCAAGATCTACCGCGTGATGACGCTGGGCTCCTACGACGTGTCGGAACACGCGATGCGCTACGACCGGAAATGGATTTTCGCGCTGGCCGTGATCGGCATCCCGGCCGCGCACGGCCTGCACGGCTACGTCGGATTCATGTACGGCTCGCTCAAGTCGCGCGAATGGTGGTCCTCCGACCTGATGCCGGTCATATTCCTGTTCTCCGCGATCATCTCCGGCGTTTCCCTGCTCGCGGTGCTCTATGTCGCGTCGTGCAAAATGCGTAAGAACGCGGTGGATCTCGCCTGCCTCAAAGGCCTCGCCTACACCATCTGGGCCTTCATCATGGTCGCGCTGGTGCTCGAGGGCCTGGAGTTCGCCAACATCGTCTACAAAGGCCGCGAGGGCGTGGACATGATCATGCAGTACGTCACCGGTCCGCTGCTGGTGCCGTATTTCATCCTGCAGTTCGCGATCGGCGCCATTACACCCTTTCTCTGGCTGTCCTACATGATCTGGCGCGGCACGACCGGCAAAGCACTGGTGGTCGGGGTGACGGTCTGTGCCTGCCTGGTGCTGTTCTCCGTGTTCATGATGCGCTGGAACGTGGTGATCGGCGGGCAGGAAATCTCCAAGACCGGCAAGGGGCTGCTCTCCTATCACCTGCCGTTCTGGGGCAAGGAGGGTGCGCTCATGGCCATCGTCTTGACCATGGCGCCGCTCGCCCTGTTGTTTGGCCTGACCCGCTTATTTCCGCCCTGGGCGGAACATGCGACGCACGCCCATGGCTGAGTCGCGATGAATCTGGGAAACCAGAAGGCGCCTGCAGTGCACGAACGGGGGTTCGCCTGCAGGCTTGTTCAATCGAAGTGAAGTGTATCGTCAATCTGGAAAGGAAAGGAACATGAAGCAAACGTTTATTCTGGTTGGGGCCGTTGCGGCGCTGCTCGCAGGCGGGCAGGTTGCGGCTGCGGACGGCAAGGCGGTCTTCGACAAGACCTGCAAAGGCTGCCACACGATGATGAAACCGAAGATCGGCGACAAGGCCGCCTGGGCGCCGCTGATCGCGCAGGGCGAAGCGGCGCTGGTGGCCTCCGTCATGAAAGGCAAGACACCCATGCCGCCCAAGGGCGGGGCCGCCAGCGAAGCCGACGTCAAGGCCGCAGTCGAATACATCATCAGCCAGTCGAAATAGCGCGGTCTAAGCCTCACCCCGCGCATGCCCCGTCGCAGCGGCTGATCCGGCTGCGCCAGGAAATGCGCGGCCGCGCCCGGGCGAACCGCAGACCCGCGTTTGCGCTATATTGTCGCGCACACGATTCGGTGTGGACGAAGATGGTCAGGCATCTCCAGATTTTCGGCCTGGTGCAGGGCGTGGGCTATCGCTACCACTTCATGGAGCAAGCGCAGTTCCTGGGCATTACCGGCTGGGTGCGCAATCGCCGCGGCGGCAGCGTAGAGGCGATGATCGCCGGCACGCCCGAAGCGGTGGAAGCGCTGACCGCCTGGGCACGCAGGGGGCCGGCAGCGGCAAGCGTCGAGCGCGTCGACTGCAGCGACACCGAAGGCGTGTTCGCGAGTTTCGAGTTGCGGCCGACGGAATAGCCCTGCGCTTCAGGGATAGACCAGCTGCACGTTTTCCGGCCGCAGCCACTGCTGCAGCGACTGCATCAGCGCATCGTCCGGCCGCACGCGCCATTCCTCGCCCAGGCGCACTTCGCAGCTGGCCGTGTCGTTGTGGTAACTCACGCACACCGGGCAGCTGCCCTTGCGATAGGGCGCGAGCAGGTCCTTGAGGCGCGCCGCCGCCGCAGCCGCGCCCGCGCCGCTGGCCTCGCCGTTGATCGACAGGCGTATCGCTTTGGCGAACTGGGCGCGCGCGGCGGCGAGATCGTAAATCCTGTCGGCGATGATGCGCGTGAAGCTGACATCGCCCTCCTCGCCCGCCGCCGCGCGGCGCACGGTCTTCACCTTGGCTTCGATCACGAGCAGGTTGTCCTCCTTGCACAGATCGCGGTATTGCTCGAACACCTCGCCATAGATGGTGACCTCCTGCATCGCGCTGCCGTCGCTCAGGTTCAGGATCACCATGCGCCCGCTTTGCGTGCGCTGGATGCGCACCGACTCGACCACGCCCGCGATGAGCTGGCTTTTCTGCTGATGTTCGAAGCTGGCGCCGGGCTGCAGACTCTTGAGCGTACCGCGCACGAAGCGCTGCACCTCCGCGCGGTAGGCGCTGAACGGATGCCCGGACAGGTAGAAACCGAGGCTCGCCTTTTCCTCCTTCAGCAGGCGGCCCTCGTCCCAGCGCTCGGCGCCGATCAGAGCCGGGCGTTCGGCTCCGGCGTCGTCCGCGTCGCCGAACAGGTTGACCTGCTGCGCATTGCGCTCGCGCTGCTCCGCGGCTTCGAGCGCAATGCCGACCGAGGCGAACAGGCGCGCGCGGTCGGCATCGATGCAGTCGAACGCCCCGGCGCGCACCAGCGCCTCGAGCACGCGGCGATTGACGATGCGCTTGTCGACGCGCTCGCAGAAGTCGAACAGATCGCGAAACGGCCCGGCCTCCTCGCGCGCGCGCACGATGGCGCCGATGGCCGATTCGCCGGTGCCCTTTACCGCACCGAGGCCATAGCGGAGGCTTTGCTCGTCCACCGGCACGAAGCGGTAGGCGCCGTGGTTGATGTCCGGCGGCAATATCTTCAGCCCATTGGCCAGCGCGTCGACGTAGATCGCGTGCACCTTGTCGGTGTCGTCCATCACCGCGGACATGTTGGCGGCCATGAATTCAGACGCAAAGTGCGCCTTCAGGTAAGCGGTCTGGCAGGCGACCAGCGCATAAGCCGCCGCGTGCGACTTGTTGAAGCCGTAGCCCGCGAATTTCTCCATCAGGTCGAACAGTTCGCTCGCCTTCTTCTTGTCGACGCCGTTTTTCTCGGCGCCGGCGACGAAAATGTCGCGCTGCTGCGCCATTTCCTCCGGCTTCTTCTTGCCCATCGCGCGGCGCAGCAGGTCGGCCGCGCCCAGGCTGTAGCCGCCGATCACCTGCGCGATCTGCATCACTTGTTCCTGGTAGACCATGATGCCGTAGGTCGAGCCGAGGATGGGCTGCAGGCGCGCATCGAGGTATTCGACGCGCTGCCTGCCGTGCTTGCGCTCGATGAAATCGGGAATCAGGTCCATCGGGCCGGGGCGGTACAGCGCCACCAGCGCGATGATGTCCTCGAAGCGGTCGGGCCGCGCCTGCTTCAGCAGGTCGCGCATGCCGCGCGATTCAAACTGGAATATGGCGGTGGTGTTGGCGCCGGCGAAAACCTTGTAGATCGCGGGATCGTCGAGCGGAATCGACTCCAGCGAAAAATCCGCGTGCGGCTCGCCGTAGCTTCGGCCGCGGACATAGCGCATCGACCAGTCGAGGATGGTCAGCGTGGTCAGGCCGAGAAAGTCGAATTTCACCAGGCCGACCGCTTCCACGTCCTTCATGTCGAACTGCGACACCACGCTCTCCGCGCCCTGCGCCGTGTACAAGGGGCAGAAATCGGTGAGCTTGCCCGGCGCGATCAGCACGCCGCCCGCGTGCATGCCGACGTTACGCGTCAGGCCCTCGAGCTGCTCCGCGAGCGCGAGCAGCTCGCGCGTTTCTTCGTCGTTTTGCTCGCGCTCGGCCAGGCGCGGCTCCATCTCGCGCGCCATTGCGAGGGTGATCAGCTTGCCCGGCTGAAACGGAATCATCTTGGCCAGCTCGTCGGTGCGGCCGTAATTCCATTCCATCACGCGCCCGACGTCGCGCACCACGGCCTTCGCCGCCATGGTGCCGAACGTGGCGATCTGCGACACCGACTGGGCGCCGTACTTGTTCTTCACATATTCGATGACCCGGTCGCGGCCGTCCTGGCAGAAATCGATGTCGAAGTCGGGCATGGATACCCGCTCCGGATTGAGGAAGCGCTCGAACAGCAGGTCGTAGCGCAGGGGATCCAGGTCGGTGATGCCGAGCGAATAGGCGACCAGCGAACCCGCGCCCGAGCCGCGCCCGGGGCCCACCGGCACCGCATTCGCCTTGGCCCAGTTGATGAAGTCGGCGACGATGAGGAAGTAGCCGGAAAAACCCATCTGGGTAATGGTCTTGATCTCGAACTCCAGGCGCGCGCGATACTCGGGCTCGCGCCGCACGCGCTCTGCTTCATCGGGATAGAGCTTGGCCAGGCGCGCCGCCAGGCCTTGCGCGGCCTGCTGCGCCAGATAGTCCTCCAGGCTCACCCCCGCCGGCGTGGGGAAGGGCGGCAGCTTGCTCTTGCCCAGTTCCAGCACGAGATTGCAGCGGCGCGCGATCTCCACGCTGTTGGCGAGCGCCTCGGGCAGGTCGGCGAACAGCTCGGCCATTTCCGCCTGGGACTTGAAATAGCTCTCGCGCGTGAATACGCGCGGCCGGCGCTGGTCGGCGAGCACGTAGCCCTCCGCGATGCATACGCGCGCCTCGTGCGCGAGGAATTCCTCGGGCTTCAGGAACTGCACCGGATGGGTCGCGACCACCGGCAGTCCGAGCCGGCCGGCGAGCGCGAGCGCGCGCTGGATGTAATGTTCCGCGTTGGGGGCGCCGGCGCGCTGCAGCTCGATATAGAAGCGCTGCGGGAACAGTTGCGCCCATTCCTGCGCCAGGCGCTCGGCCAGTGCGGCATGGTCCTGCGCCAGCGCGCCGCCTATGTCCCCGGCCTGGGCGCCCGAGAGCGCGAGCAGGCCGTCCACGGCGTCGGCGCTGAGCCACTCTTTCCTGATCTCGGCGCGGCCGCGCGCCTGGTTTTCCAGCCAGGCGCGGGTAAGCAGCTGCGACAGCTGCAAATAACCCTGGCGGTTGCGGCACAGCAGCAGCAGGCGCGAGGGTTTGTCGCGCTCGGCCTCATTGCCGATCCAGACGTCGCAGCCGATGACGGGCTTCACCCCTGCCGCACGCGCCGCCTTGTAGAACTTGACCGTACCGAACAGATTCGCGAGGTCGGTGATCGCAAGCGCAGGCATAGCGTCCGTCGCGGCGCGCTCCACCGCATCGTCGATGCGCACGATGCCGTCGGTGACGGTGAACTCGGTGTGCAAGCGTAAATGGACGAAGGCGGGAGTCATAGGCTGAGCAGGATGCAGACGCCAAAATTTTACCACCCGCGCGCGCGGTTCGAGGCAATTCAAACTCTACTAGTATAATTGCGGCCCGCCACAGCCCGATACCGGCGCCGGAACACCATGAATATGCTCAATATCGCCGCCTATCGCTTCGTCGCCGTCAACGATCCGGCGCAACTTCGCGCCGCGTTCAAGGCGCGCGCCGCAGAATTGGGGCTCAAAGGCACGATCCTTATCGCCTCCGAAGGCATCAATCTGTTCCTTGCCGGCGCTGCGGCGAAGGTCGAGGCCTTCCTGCAAACGCTGCGCGCGGATGCGCGCTTTGCCGCGATCGAAGTCAAGCGCAGTTGGTCGGCCGCGCAACCATTCCGCCGCCTGCTGGTGAAAATCAAACGTGAAATCGTGTCCATGCGCCGCCCGGAAGTCGATCCGGGCGCTGCGCCGCGGCTTGCGCCGGAGGAACTCAAGCGCTGGCTGGACCAGGGGCGCGAGCTGGTGCTGCTCGATACGCGCAATCAGTTCGAGGTGGACCTGGGTTCGTTCGAACACACGCTGTCGCTGGGACTGAAATCGTTCAGCGAATTTCCGCATGCGACGCCGAGGCTGCCCCAGGCGCTGAAGGACCGGCCCATCGTCACCTACTGCACCGGCGGCATACGCTGCGAAAAAGCCGCGCCCTGGCTGATCAGCCAGGGTTTTCGCGAGGTGTACCAGCTCGAGGGCGGCATCCTCAATTACTTCGAGCAATGCGGCGGCGCGCATTTTCGCGGCGAGTGCTTCGTGTTCGACGAGCGCGTGGCACTGGATCCCGCCCTGCGCGCAAGCGGCAGCGGCCGCGGCGCATGAGCGCCTCCGCCGCAACCGCCGGTGCAGCCTCGCGCAAGAGCTTTGCGTTTGCCGCGCTGCTCGCCGGCGCCGCGGCCATCGCATTTGCGCCGATATTCGTGCGCCTCGCGGACACCGGGCCGAGCGCCAGCGCGTTCTGGCGCGTCGCGCTGGCGCTCCTGCCTTTATGGACTTGGGCCGGCATGTCGGCGCGCGGTGAAGCCGCCCGCCCCCTGCCGTGGAAACCGCTGGTCATCGCGGGGCTGTGCTTTGCCGGCGACCTCGGCGCCTGGCATGTCTCCATCATGTACACCACGGTCGCCAATTCCACGCTGGAGGCGAATTTCGCGCCGATCTTCGTGATGCTCGGCGCCTGGCTGCTGTTCCGAGCGCGCGTGTCGCGCCTGTTCCTGCTCGCTCTGGGCGTGACGCTGGGCGGCGCGACGCTGCTCATCGGCCCCAACTTCGCGCTCGGCGGCCGCGCGCTCGCCGGCGATGCGCTCGGCGTGCTGACTGCGGTGTTTTATGCGGGCTACATGCTCGCGATCAAATCGGCCAGCGCGCGCACCACGACTGCCAGGCTCATGGCCGTCACCACGACAGTAGCGGCGCTCGCGCTGCTGCCTTACGCTCTCGCCACCGCCGACGTGTTCCTGCCGCAATCGGCGAGCGGCTGGCTGGTTCTGGTCGGCCTCGCGCTGGTTCCGCAAATCGCCGGCCAGAGCCTGATCGCCTACGGCTTCGCGCACCTGCCGGCGTCGTTCTCCTCGGTGAGCCTGCTGCTGCAGCCGGTACTGGCCACCGTCTACGCCTGGGCGCTGCTGGGCGAAACGGTCGGGCCGGTGCAGCTGCTGGGGGGATTGGTGGTGCTCGCCGGCATCTACCTCGCCCGGCGCGGCAGCTGAAGCACAGGAAATAACCGGGGCGATAAACGCCGCTACATGAAGAACATCGCGCCGCGGTAGTCGGTGAAGTATCTCGGCGCGCTTGCGCCGCTCAGACCACGATGGTGGCGGCCTGTCCCGGCGCTCGCGCCTCGATGCGGCCGATGCGGTATACGCGCTCGCCTGCCGCACCGAGCAGGCGCAAAGCCGCGTCGGCATCGGCTTCGGCTACGATCAGCGTCATGCCTATGCCGCAATTGAACACGCGGTGCATTTCGGCCTCGGCCACGCCGCCGTGCTGCTGCAGCCAGTTGAATAACGGCGGCATGGGCCAGGCGGATTTCTGCAGCACTGCGGTGACGCCCTCGGGCAGCGCACGCGGGATGTTCTCGACCAGGCCGCCGCCGGTGATATGCGCCAGTCCCTTGATCTTGATGCTCTGCATCAGCGCAAGCAGCGGCTTGACATAGATGCGTGTGGGTTCGAGCAGCACGTCGGCCAGTGGGCGGCCGTGGAAATCCGCCTGCAAATCCGGCTGCGCGCGCTCGATGATGCGGCGGATCAGCGAATAGCCGTTGGAATGCGCACCGCTCGACGCCAGGCCCAGCACCGCGTCGCCCGCCGCAATGCTGCTGCCGTCGATGATCGCGCTTTTCTCGACCACGCCCACGGCGAAGCCGGCGAGATCGTATTCCCCGGCCGGATACATGCTGGGCATTTCCGCGGTCTCCCCGCCGATCAGCGCACAGCCGGCCAATTCGCAGCCGCGCGCGACGCCCTTGATCACGTCGGTGGCGCTGGCCACGTCGAGCTTGCCGCAGGCGAAGTAATCGAGGAAAAACAGCGGCTCTGCGCCCTGCACCAGCACGTCGTTGACGCTCATCGCGACCAGATCGATGCCGACGGTATCGTGGCGGTTCAGGTGGAATGCGAGCTTGAGCTTGGTGCCCACACCGTCGGTGCCCGCCACCAGTACCGGCTCGCGGTACTTCTTCGAGATTTCG
>JAJZUK010000040.1 GCA_021847125.1 Pseudomonadota bacterium
CGGGATCAAGAAGGACGTCGCCGAGATCAAGTTCCTCATCCACGATCTTCGTGTCGAGGGCTTTTTCAACGAGATCCTGCATTACCACGTCACGCTCAACACCGACCTCGAAATCTACAACATCGAGCAGGCGCAGGTACTGCACGCGGCGGATGTGCAGGAACTGAAGTCCAAGCTCGGCGCCGCGCGCAAGGCGTTCCAGGACTACTCCAACGCGGTAAAAAGCTTCTCGCCGGACCGGACCATCCTGCTGCTCGGCCGGCGCTACGTCGACACCATCCACGACACCTGCCATCTCATCCTCAGCCCGCTGTGGGGGCGGTCGGATCAGGTGCTCAGCTTCCTGCCGCAAGAGGCGCGCTCGGTGCGCTCGCGGCGCCACTACCGCAACTGCATCAGCTGGCTTTACGGCGTGCATCTGCGCATTGCGGCGTTTCGCGAGGAATCGAATGACGCCAGCGCCCAGGTGGAGTTCGACATCGCCGAGGACGTGCGCGATTTCACGCTCGATGTCGTGCGCGGCTATGTGGTCGAGAAGTCCGAGGCCCGCGTGGAATTGCTGCTCGAGCGCATGGACCCTGCGGTGATTGTCGGCAGGCGCCAGCGTTTTCGCCGCATGTACTTCAACCTGGTCATGAACGCCGTCGACGCCATGAGCGGGCGCAAGGCCGGTGCGGTCCACGTGAGCAGCGTCATCGAAGGCGAGCGCGTCGCGCTGCGCGTACGCGACGACGGCGTGGGCATGACCCCGGAGAAGATCGCGCAGCTGCTCTCCGACCGCCAAACGCTGGATGGCGAGATCCACTCGCTCGGTTTCGTGTTCGTGCGCCAGACGGTCGCCGAGTTCGGCGGCGAACTCGCAATAGAGAGCACGCCCGGCAAGGGCACGACCGTGACGCTGCGCCTGCCTTACCAAAACGGCAAGATTCTCGCGCCCGATCCGACCTACCGCAGCAGGTATCGCCTGCCCGAGAAATACCGCTCCCTGCCGATCGAGCCCGATACGGCGCAGGCTGCAGCGGCGAGTGCGGCCACCGCCAGCGCGGCCGCAGCGGCGCCCGCTGCGCGCGAGGAGACGCCGGCCGGCAAGGACAAGGAGGAGGAGCGCGCCTGCGGCAGGCTGCTGTTCGAGGCCTACCGGAAGTCCCGCGCCCAGTTCCCCGGGTGCATCTTCGCCATGGCGATCACCGAGGACAACCGGGTCGAGATGTTCACGCACAAGCCCTACGAGCGCGACTGGAACATTTCGCACGAAGACCTGTCGCCGATGCACTACCAGGCGACGTTTCGCGGTCGCATCGAGGAGGACGAGCTCAAGGCGCCGATCGTGATCCTCAAGCCGCCGCAGAGTCTCAGCGAGTACTTCGACTTCAAGGAAGTGCCCGAAACCGAGCGAGGACTCGAGCGCTATACGCGCATGGTGCGCGACGAGGGCATTCGAATCGCGCGCAAGCTCATCGCGACCGGACTAGCCCCGCAGATCCAGGTGCTCCTGTCCGGCGCAAATCAGTTCTTCCCCTCCACCCCGGAGTTCCACGGGACCACGCCGTTCGCGCTCGAACTGCTGGCGCGCCAGACGCTGTCCGCAGGCGAGCGCTAGCGCCGACGACCCTGCGCAGGCCGGCTTCTAGCCTCATTCAAGGCCTTAATAGGCTATACTTACACCCCTTGCGGAGCCTGATTCGCGCACGCGCGGGGCCTGGCTCGCGCACGCGCGACAGCGCCGGGGCGCGGCCCGCTGCGGCGTTCGGGGCAGTTACGCCACCGTTGCGCAAGTTCCAGTGCTGTTATTCCACCGAGGCAAAGGAGATGGTGATGGATCCTACTGGTAAAGCCACGCTCAATTACGGCGCTGGAAAGTCGATCGAGTTTCCGGTGTTCAGCGGCAGCATCGGTCCCGCTGTCATCGATATCCGCTCGCTTTACGGCAAGACCGGCCTGTTCACCTACGACACCGGATTCCTGTCGACCGCGGCCTGCAGTTCGAAGATCACCTATATCGACGGCGACAAAGGCGAGCTGATGTATCGCGGCTACCCGATCGAACAGATCGCGGGGCAGTGCGATTTCCTCGAAACCTGCCACTTGCTGCTGTATGGCGAGTTGCCGAACAAGGACCAGAAAAAGGAATTCGTCGACCTGGTGACGCATCACACCATGGTGAACGAACAAATGCAGTTCTTCATGCGCGGTTTCCGCCGCGACGCGCATCCGATGGCGGTGCTGACCGGGCTGGTGGGCGCGATGTCGGCGTTCTATCACGACTCCCTCGACATCAATAATCCGAAGGACCGCGACATCTCGGCGATACGGCTGATCGCGAAAATGCCGACGCTGGTCGCGATGTCGTACAAATACTCCATGGGGCAGCCATACATCTATCCGCGCAACGATCTGTCCTACACGGCCAATTTCCTGCGCATGATGTTCGGCACGCCGTGCGAGGAATACAAGCCCAATGACGTCGTGGTGCGTGCGCTCGACCGCATATTCATCCTGCATGCCGACCACGAGCAGAACGCTTCGACCTCCACCGTGCGCCTGTGCGGTTCGTCCGGAACGAATCCGTTTGCCGCGATCGCGGCCGGCGTCGCCTGCCTGTGGGGGCCGGCGCACGGCGGCGCGAACGAGGCTTGTCTGAACATGCTGCAGGAAATCCAGGCGCAGGGCGGGGCGGCCAAGCTCGGCGAGTTCGTCGCCAAGGCGAAGGATCCGAACTCGGGCACGCGCCTGATGGGTTTCGGGCACCGCGTGTACAAGAACTACGATCCGCGCGCCAAGCTCATGCGCGAAACCTGCTACGAGGTGCTGGGCGAACTGGGCCTGGAAAACGATCCCTTGTTCAAGCTCGCGATGGCGCTGGAAAAGGTCGCGCTCGAAGACGAATACTTCGTCAAGCGCAAACTCTACCCGAACGTCGATTACTACTCGGGCATCGTGCAGAAGGCGCTCGGTATCCCGGTGTCGATGTTCACCGGCATCTTCTCGCTCGCGCGCACGGTGGGCTGGATCGCGCAGTGGCAGGAAATGATCACCGATCCGGAATACAAGATCGGCCGGCCGCGCCAGCTCTACAACGGACCCACCCGGCGCGACGTAGCGCCTATCGACAAACGCTGAAGAGCGGCCCTCATGCTGAAACAGTTCCAGAGCAACTCCTACCTGTTCGGCGGCAACGCGCCTTACATCGAGGATCTGTACGAGTCCTACCTCGACAATCCGGGCTCGGTGCCGGATCAGTGGCGCGAATATTTCGACCAGATGCAGCTCGTGCCCGGGCCGGGCAAGCAAGCCGAGGCGCGCGACGTGGCGCACGCCCCGATCGTCGAATCCTTCGCGCAGCGCGCGAAGCAGGGCACGCTGCGCCCGTCGGCGACGCAGACCGACCTGACGATCGCGCGCAAGCAGGTCTATGTGCAGCAGCTCATCGCCGCCTACCGCAACCTCGGTTCGCGCTGGGCTCAGCTCGATCCGCTCAAGCGCCAGGAGCGCCCGCAGATCCCGGAACTGGAGCCGGCGTTCTACGATCTGACCGAAACCGACATGGATACGCAGTTCGACGCGGCGAGCCTGTACTTCGGCCGGGAGCGCATGACCTTGCGCGAAATCATCAAGGGGCTGCGCGAGACCTACTGCGGCACCGTCGGGATCGAACACATGTACATCACCGATCCTGCGCAAAAGCGCTGGGTGCAGCAGCGCTTCGAGTCGATACGCTCCGTGCCCACGTTTTCGGCAGACACCAAAAAGCACGTGCTGGACCGCCTTACCGCGGCCGAGACCCTGGAGAAGTACCTGCACACGCGCTATGTAGGGCAAAAACGCTTCTCGCTCGAAGGCGGGGAGAGCGTGATCCCCTGCGTGGACGAGCTGATCCAGCGCAGCGGCAGCCAGGGCGTGCAGGAGATCGTCATCGGCATGGCGCATCGCGGACGCCTCAACGTGCTGGTCAACGTGCTCGGCAAGATGCCCAAGGACCTGTTCGCCGAATTCGAAGGCATCCATGCCGACGACATGCATTCGGGCGACGTCAAATACCACAAGGGCTTCTCCTCCGACGTATCCACCCCGGGCGGCCCGGTGCACCTGTCGCTCGCGTTCAACCCTTCGCACCTGGAAATCGCCAATCCGGTGGTCGAGGGCTCGGTGCGCGCGCGCCAGCGCCGCCGCGGCGACAAGGACGGAACCCAGGTCATTTCCATCCTGCTGCACGGCGACGCCGCGTTTGCCGGGCAGGGGGTGGTGATGGAGACGCTCAACCTGTCGAATACGCGCGGCTACGGCACCGGCGGCACGGTGCACGTGGTGATCAACAACCAGATCGGCTTCACCACTTCCGACCCGCGCGATTCGCGCTCGACGCTGTATTGCACCGACGTCGCCAAAATGGTGGAAGCGCCGATTTTCCACGTCAACGGCGACGATCCGGACGCGGTGGTGCTGGCGACCCAGATCGCGCTCGATTTCCGCATGGAGTTCCACCGCGACGTCGTGGTGGACATCGTGTGCTTTCGCAAGCTCGGGCACAACGAGCAGGACACGCCTTCGGTGACCCAGCCGCTGATGTACAAGCGGATTGCCGCGCATCCGGGCACGCGCAAGCTGTATGCCGACAAGCTGGCCGCGCAGGGCGTCATTGCCGCCGGCGATGCCGACGAGCTGATCCGGAGCATGCGCACCGCGCTCGATGCCGGCCAACATACTGCCGATCCGGTGATTTCCAATTTCAAGAGCCAGTATGCGGTCGACTGGGTGCCGTTCCTCGACCGCAAATGGACCGACGCCGCCGATACCGCGGTGCCGCTGGCCGAGCTGCAGCGCGCGGCGCAGCGCATCACCGCCGTGCCCGCCGATTTCAAGCTGCACCCGCTGGTGGAGAAAGTCGTCGCCGACCGCAAGGCCATGGGCGAGGGCCGGCTGCCGGTAGACTGGGGCATGGCCGAACATTTCGCCTATGCGACGCTGGTCGCAAGCGGCTATGCGGTGCGCCTCTCCGGCCAGGATTCCGGGCGCGGCACGTTCGTCCACCGCCATGCCGTGCTGCACGACCAGAACCGCGAGAAATGGGATTCCGGCACCTACGTCCCGCTGCAGCACATCAGCGAGAAGCAGGCGCCGTTCACCGTGATCGATTCGGTGCTGTCGGAGGAGGCGGTGCTGGGTTTCGAATACGGCTACGCCACGGCCGAGCCCAACGAACTCGTCATCTGGGAAGCGCAATTCGGCGATTTCGCCAACGGCGCCCAGGTGGTGATCGACCAGTTCATTTCCTCGGGCGAAACCAAATGGAACCGGGTGTGCGGCCTGGTGCTGATGCTGCCGCACGGCTTCGAAGGCCAGGGGCCGGAGCATTCGTCGGCGCGCCTGGAGCGCTATCTGCAGCTGTGCGCCGAGCACAACATGCAGGTGGTGGTGCCGTCGAATGCCGCGCAAATGTTCCACTTGCTGCGGCGGCAGATGATCCGGCTGTTCCGTAAACCGCTGATCATCATGACGCCCAAGTCGCTGCTGCGCAACAAAGAGGCGATGTCGCCGCTGTCGGAATTTGCGAAAGGCCAGTTCCACACCATCATCGGCGAGACCGAGCAGCTCGACCCGGAATCGGTGAAACGCATCATCTGCTGCAGCGGCAAGGTCTATTATGAGCTGGTGGCGGAGCGGCGCGAGCGCGATCTCAAGGGCACGGCCATCGTGCGCATCGAGCAGCTGTATCCGTTCCCGCACAAGGCGTTTGCGGCGGAAATGAAGCGCTACCCGAATGCGACCCAGGTGGTGTGGTGCCAGGAAGAGCCGCAGAACCAGGGCGCCTGGTACCAGACGCGGCATTATTTCGTCGAGAATATGCGCGAGGAACAGAAGTTGTTCTACGCCGGCCGGGCCTCATCGGCCGCGCCCGCGGTCGGCTATTACGCCAAGCACCAGGAGCAGCAGAAGGCGCTGGTCGCCGCGGCATTCGGCAAGTTCAAGGGGCCTGCGCCGTGGAATTAGCCGCAGTGGCTCCAGCAGCAAGGGATTTTCTGTAGTATTTTGGGCTGGAAGCCGCTGCAAGTTTTGCGGCGGCCGAGCGGAAGTGAAATTACCGGGCGCGAACCGCGCACTTGTTTTTGCAGTACGCCGGCGCAGGGTTACCCGACGCCGGCGAAAAAACTGAACGGAGCCGTCATGTTAGTCGAAGTGAAAGTACCGCAGCTGTCGGAGTCGGTGGCCGAGGCGACCCTGCTCAGCTGGCACAAGAAGGTGGGCGACGCCGTCGCCCGCGACGAAAACCTCATCGACGTCGAGACCGACAAGGTGGTGCTGGAGTTGCCGGCGCCCGCGGGCGGCGTCATCACCCAGATCATCAAAGCCGACGGCGGCACCGTGGTGTCGGGCGAAGTCATCGCCGTGATCGATACTGCGGCGGACTCCTCCGCGGCCGTGGCCAAGGCGGCCGAGCGGCCGGCGCCGCCGGTGGCGCAGGCGGCCAAGCAGCTCGCCGAACAGAGCAATCTGATGCCGGCGGCGCGCAAGCTGGTCGAGGACCACAAACTGGATTCCAAGGCGATCAGCGGCAGCGGCCGCGACGGTCGCGTGACCAAGGCCGATGTGATTGCACACCTGGAAGGCGGCGCGGCGCCTAGCCCCGCGGCGACGGTTTCGGCTCCCGCTGCGGCCGCAGCGGCACGGCCGGCTCTGCCCGGCGTGCCGGCGCCGATCAACGTGGACAAGCTGCTTACCGACCGGCCGGAGCAGCGCGTGCCGATGTCGCGCCTGCGCGCGCGCGTGGCCGAACGCCTGCTGCAGTCGCAGGCGACCGCTGCGATCCTCACCACGTTCAACGAAGTCAACATGCAGCCGGTGATGGATCTGCGCGCGAAGCACAAGGACAAGTTCGAAAAAGAACACGGCGTGAAGCTCGGCTTCATGTCCTTCTTCGTCAAGGCCGCGGTATATGCGCTGAAAAAATACCCCATCGTCAACGCCTCGGTCGACGGCAATGAAATCGTCTATCACGGCTATTTCGACATCGGCGTCGCGGTGGGCAGCCCGCGCGGCCTGGTGGTGCCGGTGCTGCGCGACGCCGACCAGATGAGTTTCGCCCAGATCGAGAAGACGATCGCCGACCTCGGCAAGCGCGCCGGCGAAGGCAAGCTTTCGATGGAAGAGCTCACCGGCGGCACGTTCTCCATCTCCAACGGCGGCGTGTTCGGTTCGATGCTGTCGACGCCGATCATCAATCCGCCGCAGTCGGCCATCCTCGGCATCCATGCCACCAAGGAGCGCGCCGTGGTCGAACACGGGCAGATCGTGATCCGGCCGATGAACTACTTCGCGCTGTCCTACGATCATCGCATCATCGACGGGCGCGAGGCGGTGCTGTCGCTGGTCGCGATGAAGGAGGCGCTGGAAGATCCGCTGCGGCTGCTGCTCGAATTATAGGAAGCGATGAAGCGCCGCGCGCCGGCACCAGACAGCCTGCGCAAGGTCCCCGCGGTCAACCAGAGTCCCCATCATGCTCAAATCGTTCGAAGTGGTAGTCATCGGCGCCGGCCCGGCCGGCTATGTCGCCGCGATCCGCTGCGCCCAACTCGGGTTTTCCACCGCGGTGATCGAGGAGTGGAAAAACGAAAAAGGCGAAGGCAAGCTCGGCGGCACCTGCCTCAATGTCGGCTGCATCCCATCGAAGGCGCTGCTGGAATCGTCGGAAAACTACGAGCGCGTCGCATATAAATTCGGCAACCACGGCATTTCCGTGACCGGCGCGAAAATCGACGTCGCCAAGATGCAGGCGCGCAAGGACAAGATCGTGTCCCAGCTCACCGGCGGCATCGAGATGCTGTTCAAGAAGAACAAGATCACCTGGCTCAAGGGCCACGGCAAATTCGCCGGCAGCGGTGAAAAGTACCTGATCGAAGTCGCCGATGGCGCTGCCGCCGAGACGGTGGAGGCGAACCACGTCATCGTCGCCACCGGTTCCACCGCGCGCCATCTGCCCGGGCTCGAAGTGGACAACGAGACCATCTGCGACAACATCGGCGCACTGGCGCT
>JAJZUK010000041.1 GCA_021847125.1 Pseudomonadota bacterium
TTTCTGGCTGGTGAGGCCCTCCAGGCCGACCGGGCCGCGCGCGTGGATTTTGTCGGTGGAAATGCCGATCTCCGCGCCCAGGCCGTATTCGAAGCCGTCGGCGAAGCGCGTCGAGGCGTTGACCATCACCGAACTCGAATCGACTTCGCGCAGGAACCTTTGCGCTTTTGCCTGATCTTCGGTGACGATGGCGTCGGTGTGCGCCGAGCCGTATTTGGCGATGTGTTCCATCGCCTCGTCGATGTCCTTCACCACGCGCACCGCCAGGATGGGCGCGAGATATTCCGCGTACCAGTCGTCCTCGCTCGCGGGTTTGATCGCGGGCACGAGCTTGCGCGAAGCTTCGTCGCCGCGCAGTTCCACGCCCTTGTCGAAATAGATCTTCGCCAGCGGCGGCAGCACCCGCGCCGCCATGCTTTGCGCCACCAGCAGCGTTTCCATGGTGTTGCAGGTGCCGTAGCGCTGGGTCTTGGCGTTGTCGGCGATGCGTATCGCCTTGTCCGGGTCCGCGGCATCGTCGATGTACACGTGGCACACGCCGTCGAGATGCTTGATCATCGGGATGCGCGACTCCTGCATCACGCGCTCGATCAGGCCCTTGCCGCCGCGCGGCACGATGATGTCCACATACTGGTTCATGCTCAGCAGTTCGCCCACTGCGGCGCGGTCGGCGGTCGCGATCACCTGGATCGCCGTGCGCGGCAGTCCGGCCGCGTCCAGCCCCTCGTGCATGCACGCGGCGATGGCGCGGTTCGCGCGCAGCGCCTCGCTGCCGCCGCGCAGGATGGCGGCGTTGCCCGACTTCAGGCACAGGCCGGCCGCATCGGCGGTGACGTTGGGGCGCGATTCGTAAATGATGCCGATCACGCCCAGGGGCACGCGCATGCGCCCGACGCGGATGCCGCTGGGGCGCTCGCGCAGCTCGGTGATGGCGCCGATCGGATCGGCCAGGCGCGCGATCTGCTCCAGGCCCTCGGCCATGTCTTCGATGCCGGCGGGGGTGAGCGCGAGACGGTCGAGCAGCGCCGGCGCCAGGCCTCGGTCGCGCGCCTCGGCCAGGTCCTGGGCATTGGCCTCGAGCAGCCGGGCGGCGTCGCGCCGTATCGCGGCGGCGGCTGCGGCGAGCGCGCGGTCCTTGGTCGCGCTGTCGGCGCGCGCGAGCACGCGAGCAGCCGCGCGCGCCTGCTCGCCCACCTGGCGCATGTAGGCCTTGATGTCCCGGATTTCGGCGACTGCGTTCATGCGCGCGATTTTACCCCTCTAACCCGTTCAAGTCTCGGGCGGGAGCGGTCCATCGCGCTGCCGCGCCGGGGGCCGCGGCGCGGGGAAGGTTCAATATCCATGTTCGCGGTTCTCGATGCGCGGGAGGACTGGGCAGACGTCGTCTCTCTATCCCAGTGCTTTCTTGGTCAGCGTGACGCATTCGTCAAAGCTTCGCCGATAATCGAGAACCTCAAGCGCCGCGAAGGCCTGTTTCAACGCTGCCTCGTGCGAGGCAATTCTTTCGAGTATCGGTTCCCGGCGGTCACGCAGGATGGGCTGAATTTTCCAGAGCGCCTTCGGCTCTTTCTCCGCCACCATCGCCAGATCGAAAATGTCTCGTGCCGTGAATCGATCGCCTCTGTACCAGACTTTCTTGGCGATGATTTCGGACGAGGTCTCCACCTGAATTTCGCGCGCGAACAAGGTCTCGGCAGTCGTCGCATTTTCCGTTAATGGCGCCGACGCGACGAAATCGATTTCGCCTTCTGCGAAGTTAAGCTTCAGAAACTCAGCCTGTTCGACGTAATCGGAGGTCAGCGAATCGGCCGTGTCGTTAAGCCGGGGACTCAGGTAAGGCAGACACTGTGGATCGAGCACAAAAATGTCGATGTCCTTACTGAAACGATGCTGATACCGCCGCATGAGCACGGTGCCGCCGCCGAAGCTCCAGTTGTCGAGCGTAGCCCCGCCGTCGCGGGCCGAATCGATCAGCAGCAGAGCCCGCTGAAACAACGTCTCCCAGAGCTTCAGGCGGCTTTCATCCAATTCGCTATCCTTCGCGCGGCGCCGATGTCATGGGCGATCTTCTCCAGGTTCTTCTCCACCCTCCCGGGTTTGGTCCATTTGCTTGCCTCGTCGACCAAACCCCTCAGCAACGCCGGCGCAGCCTCGTCCAGGAGTGAACGCAGATGCGGATGTTTGCTGGCGGCCAGCTTTCCCGTGAGCAGTGCGTGGATGAGTTCGTCCTCGGTAAGCTCGATCTTATAGCTTACGTTGGCCGTGGCGCACGCCATGCGGATGAAATCCGGGCGGCGGGTTTCCGGGGCCGGCTGGACGGCGAGATCGAGGCCCAGCTTTTCGAGGATCGCAAGAACCTTCCTCACGCCCAGATCCGGGAATAAGCCATTCTCCATCTGAGTCAGCGTAGTCCGGGACAGCCCCGCCGCCTTTGCCAGTTGGGCCTGCGTCAGTTCGCGTTCGAGCCGCGCCCGCCGAATCTCGTAGCCAAGCTCCTGAAGCCGCACTTTGGACTCCAATATTGTTATATATGTTAAACATTATAGCTTACTTGATCGCTTTTTCAAGCCTGTTGATAACAGCATTTGCCAGATAATCTATAGCAGAAAACCAGGAAGTCATGGAAGCTTGATTTCATCTAAAATACTATAGTACTATTTTGCTTCCGACTCCCACAAGCTCAAGCTGCGAGTGCGCTGACCATGAGAACCATTGAAGTCGATTTCGACGTGTACAAGGCCCTGACTGTGCGCCGCCCGTCCGAGGACGTCACGGAAAATGACGTTCTGCGCGAATTGCTCGGTCTTCCCCGAAGCAGCAAGTCCATCCCTGCGGCGAATGCTCCCGCTCCGGGCGACTGGGTCACTAAAGGCGTTCGATTTCCAGCCGGAACAGAGTTCCGGGCAAACTACAAGGGCCAAACTTATCTTGGGCGCGTCGTCAGTGGGGCGCTCGTGCTGAGCGGCGCGCGTTTCGATACGCCCTCGGCGGCGGCAATGTCGATAACGAGAAATCCCGTCAACGGCTGGACCTTCTGGGAATGTAGAATGCCTGGCCGCGCGTCCTGGCAGATACTCAAGGCGCTGCGCAAGTGATCGCGCTGCTGAAACTCGTAGCTCAGCGGCGCAGAACCGGGACACCGCCCGAGCTACGCTCACCCGACAACCGTAACCACCACCCGCCGCAATTGCGCGCCGGTACGGTGCTCCCACAGATAGATCCCCTGCCAGGTGCCGAGCAGCAGTTCGCCGTTCCCGACCGGCACGCTCACCGAAGTTCCGGCGAGCAGGCTGCGCGCATGCGCGGCCATGTCGTCATCGCCTTCGGTGTCATGCCGGTAATCCGGGTCGGCATCCGGCGCCCAGCGCGCGGCCAGCGTCTCGAGGTCGCGGCGCACCGCCGGGTCGGCGTTCTCGGTGATCATCACCGCGCAACTCGTGTGCTGCACGAACACCTGCGCGATGCCGGTCGCGATCGCCGCCGCACGCACGGCGCGCGCGACCTCGGCGGTGATGTCCGTCGTGCCGCGGCCGCGGGTGCGAATCTCGAAAAACTGCTGCTGGCTCATGTCCTTGGCGGCTCCCGCCTCGAAATCCCGTCGATCAACATCTTAGCCGAGCTCTGCTGCTAAGATAAGTGCGTCTACGGACATCAACCCAATGGAGGCCAGATTGACACAGGCAACAGCGACGGTTCAGATCGACAACGAGCGGGTAGCGGTGACCGAATGGAAATTTGCGCCGGGGGCCGAAACCGGCTGGCATCGCCATCAATACGACTATGTGGTGGTGCCGCAGACCAGCGGCAAACTGCTGCTGAAAACCAAGGATGGCGACAGCGTGAGCGAACTTGCCAGCGGGAAATCGTACTTTCGCAAGGCCGGGGTCGAGCACAATGTGATCAACGCCAGCGGCGGCGAGTTCGTGTTCATTGAAATCGAGTTGAAAACCTGAGCGCTGGCGGCAGCCAGCCCTCTCCCCGCGCTCGCGAGTAGAGGGGTGGTGGTGTGACCGGGCCGCAGGAGCGGCCTTGGGCGTGCCTTACTTCCGCTGCGCGAAAGCCGGCACCGGATAGACCGGCTTGGCCGTGGCCACGGGCGGCGGATACACCACCTCCAGGCCGTTGGGCAGGGTCTGGATCACGGCGAACTCGTTCTTGAGCTGCTTCCCGGTGTCGTCGATCTGGTATTCGCCGGTGACGGTGACGATCTTGCCGCTCAGCTTGACCGCCGCGTCCTTCAGCTTGGCCGCATCGAGGGACTGCGCGCTATTGATGATCGCTTCGGTGATCACGCCGGCGCCGTAGGCGAGCGCGGTCTGGAAATCGGCCGGGAATTTCGCGTTCGGGAAGAGCTTGTTATAGCGCTCTATCATCTGCGCCCGGTTCAATCCCTGCGTCACCTTCCAGTTGATCTTGTCGTGCAGCAGGGTCTCGCTGAAGACGTAGTGGCCGTCCTTGCCCGCCTGCTGCAGGAATTGCGGCTGCGAGCCATAGAACAGCACCACCGCCTTGAAGTCCGCGTTGGACTCGCGGATCTGGCGCGCGATGGTCATCTGGTCGCCCTCGTACGCGGTCGGATAGAACGCTTCCGCGCCGCTCGCCTTGGCCTTCTGGATCAGAATGTTGAAATCCTTGGTGCCCTTGGCGAATTTCTCGTCCATGGTGACTTGCATGCCGAGCTGCTTCGCCAGATCGATCGCGCCCTGCGTCAGCGCGGCCGGGAACGGCTCGTCCAGATAGGCGAAGGCGATCTTCTTCACGCCCATGGCGTGCAGCGCGCGCACCGGCGGCTGGCCGAGCAGCGAGCCGGCTTGCTGCGTCGCCGAGACGATGTATTTGTACCCCTGCTTGTACAGCGCGTCGGCCGAGGCGGACCAGATCACCAGAAACTTGCCGGCGGTCTCGGTGGCATTGGCTGCCGTCTGGGTCAAGGTCGAGCCGAACGGTCCGAACAGCAGATCGGCGTGCTCGTCCTTGATCAGGGTTTCGTACACCCGGGGCACCAGCGCCTTGTCGCTGCGGTCGTCGAGCTTGACCAGCTCGACCTTGCGCTTCTTGCCGCCGATGTCTATGCCGCCGCGGCTGTTGACGTCGTCGACCCAGATTTCGACGCCGCGCTGGCCCGACTGCGCCTGGAGCGCGAACGTGCCGGCAGAGGATACGGTCATGCCGATGCGTATCGGCTTGTCCGCTTGCGCTGCGGCTGTGCCCGTCCACAGTGTGGCGAGCAGCGCCGGCGCGGCGAGCGCGAGCAGGAATGATCTGCGTTGCATAAGTGTTCTCCTCGATAGTTTATTGATTATGCGGGGATTGCTCCCCGCCCGCTGCCTCTGCACCAACCTCTTGTAAAATCGATTCTACCTCTGCTGCCTGCTGCGAGTATCGGAGCCGCTTGCAGCGCCGCCGACGCCGGCCCCTTACGCGTCGATGCGGTAATCCACCCATTCGGCGATCAGGCTGCGCAAATCGGCGTCGCTGGTAAAGTCGCCGACCGAACCGTCCACCTTGTTGCGCCCGAGTTCGAGCACGTAGACATGGTCCGCAATGCGCACGCATTGGCGCACGTTCTGGTCCACCAGCAGCACGGTGATCCCGCGCGCCGGCAAACCATGGATGAATTCGTAGATCTCCGCCGCCAGCTTGGGCGCGATCATCGCCGTCGGCTCGTCGAGCAGGATCGCGCGCGGCTGCAGCGCGAGCGCGCGGCCGAGCTCGAGGAAGCGCTGCTGGCCGCCGCTCATCGCGCCGGCCGCGTGCTGGCGGCGCTCCTTGAGCATCGGAAACTGCTCGTAGGCGCGCGCCAGCGCATCCGCGACGCGCGCCTTGTCCTTGCGGAACGACCAGCAGGCGAGGCGCAGATTGTCCTCGACGGTCAATTCGTTGAACAGGCTGCGGCCTTGCGGCACCAGCGCGATGCCGCGTTCGATGAAACGCCAGGGCTTCATGCCGGTGACCACCTCGCCGTCGATCAGCACCTCGCCTGCGACCGGTTTCAGCAGGCCGTAGAGCGCGCGCAGCGCCGTCGACTTGCCGGCGCCGTTGGGCCCGATCACGCCGGTGATGCTGCCCGGACGCACGGCCAGCGACACGCCCTGCAGGATGCGGATGTCGCCGTGGTAGGCCACGTCGACCGCGCGCAGCTCGAGGACCGGCTGCCGATCCGGTCTGCTGTCCGCGGCGGCGCCCACGCGCTCAGGCTCCAAGATAGGCCTCCACCACCGCGGGATTGCCGCGGATCTCGTCCACGCTGCCCTCGGCGATGACGCGGCCCTGGTTCAGCGCCGCCACGCGGTGCGACAGGCGATAAATCGAAGTCAGGTCGTGGCTGATCAAGAGCACCGTCTTGCCGCCCGCGGCGATCGCCTCGATCTGCTCGATCATGAAGCGGCACAGCATCGGATGCACGCCGGCGAAAGGCTCGTCCAGCATCACCACCTTGGGCCCGGGCATGAGCATGCGCGCCATCTCCAGCAGTTTTTGCTGGCCGCCGGAAAGCTCCTCGGCGAAATTGTGGCGCAGCTCGATCAGGCGCATCTGCTCCAGCATGGCCTCGGCGCGCTCGATCAGCGCGCGGTCCGAATCGCCCCGGTCGAGCACCGGCACCAGCAGATTGTCGATCAGCGACATCTTGCGGAATACGCGCGGGATCTGGAAGGTGCGGCCGACCCCGGCGTGCGCAATCTCGTGCGGCGTGAGGCCGGTCATGTCGCGCCCGCCGATCGACACGCTGCCGCGGTCGGCGCGATAGATGCCGCAGATGCAATTCATCAGCGTGGTCTTGCCGGCGCCGTTGACGCCGATGATGCCGAGCACCTCCGCCGGCCGCGCCTCGAGCTCGATGCCGTCCAACGCGGCCAGGCCGCCGAAGTGCTTGTACAGGCCGTGCACCCCGATCGCTGCCGTTGTGCTTACGCTCATCGCTGCACCCGCCAGCCGAGCAGGCCCGTGGGCCGGATCAGGATGGTGCCGACCAGAATGGCGAAGCCGACGATCTGCGCCAGCGCCTGCGGCAGGAACACCGTGGCGAGCTGCTCGGCGAGGCCGTAGAGGATGCCGGCGATCAAGGCGCCGATCGGATTGCCCAGCCCGCCCAGCACCACCACGATGAAGCCGATGATGGAATACTCCGCACCCGAAAAGGCGTTGAACGCCGGAAACACCAGTGCGATCAGCACGCCGGTCACGCCGGCCAGGCCGGTGGCGAGCGCGAAGGCGAAGGCGGAGAGCTTGTCCACGTCGACGCCGACGATCTGTATCGCCTCGCGGTTCATGATGGTGGCGCGCAGCGCCTTGCCGGGAAGCGTGCGATACAGAAACCAGGCCAGGGCCAGCGAGATCACCAGGGTGACGCCGAAGGCGACGATGCGCGCCGTCGACACGTAGATGGCCCCGACTTTCATCGAGATCGGCGTGAAGGCGTAATCGATGGAGCGCGAATCCGCCTCGAAGATCAGCAGCATCACCGCGGCCAGCGCAATCGACAGGCCGTACATCATGAGGAAGGACATGGACTCCGGATCGTCGCTACGCGCGAGCCGGGGGATCAGCAGGTAATAAGAGGCCCAGCCGGCCGCGAAAAACGTCAGCGCCGCGACGGGCAGCGCCGCGAGCGGCGGAATGCCCAGGCTGTGGAACAGCACATAGGCGAGAAACGAGCCGCCGATGACGAACTCGCCGTGGGCGAAATTGACGATGCGCAGCACCCCATAGAGCAGGGTCAGGCTCAGACCGATCAGCGCATACACGCCGCCGACGATCAGGCCGTTGATCAAACCGTTGAGGACGAGGATTTCCATGCTGTGCGCTCAGGGAATGAAGCGCCGCCACTG
>JAJZUK010000042.1 GCA_021847125.1 Pseudomonadota bacterium
ACCTCAAGGAGCGCAACGGCATGACGCGCGAGCAATGGCTGCGCCAGCACGAGCTGTTCGAACGCCACTACTGGGCGCTGACCGATCTGCCGATCCCGGTGATCGCGGCGGTCAACGGCCATGCCTATGCCGGCGGCTTCGAGGCCGTGCTCTCCTGCGATTTCGCCTACGCGGTGAAGACCGCGCGCTTCGCCCTGACCGAAGTGACCCTGGGCATCATGCCCGGCGCCGGCGGCACGCAAAACCTGCCGCGCGCCGTCGGCGAGCGCCGCGCCAAGGAAATCATCATGACCGCGCGCCCCTTCAGCGCGCAGCAGGCTTACGATTGGGGCGTGGTCAACGAGCTGTGCGAGCCCGAGGAGTTGATGGCCAAAGTGCTAGCCACCGCGCGCACCATCGCCCGCAATGCGCCGCTGTCCATCCGCCAGGTGAAGAAATCGGTGCGCTACGGCATGCAGATGGAACTCAAGACCGCCTACCGCTTCGAGGTCGAGGCCTACAACCATCTGGTCGAGACCGAGGATCGCTACGAGGGCGTCAAGGCGTTCAACGAAAAACGCAAGCCGGTGTTCAAGGGGAAATGAGATGAAACCTGTCGACGTCATGGTGCGCGAAGTGGGCCTGCGCGACGGCCTGCAGATCCACCCCACTTTCATGCCCACGGAAAGCAAGATCGCCTGGATCGCGGCCGAGGCGGCCGCGGGGGTGGCGGAGATCGAAGTGACCTCCTATGTGCCGCCGAAACTGATCCCGCAGTTCGTCGACGCCGATGAAGTCAGCCGGCGCGCGCTGGCGGTCCCGGGGCTGACGGTGGCGGCGCTGATTCCGAATTTCAGGGGAGCCGAGCGCGGCCTGAGTCTCGGCGTGCACAAGCTGAATTTCGTCATGTCGGTGAGCAAGACGCACAACCTGAAAAACGTGCGGCGCGAGCGCGAGGAATCGGTCGCCGATTTTCGCAAGATCGTCGAATTGGTCAAGGCGCAGCCCGAGGGCCGGCGGCCGCGCATCGTCGGCGGGCTCTCCACCGCGCTCGGTTGCTCCTTCGAGGGACGGATTCCGGTCGCCGACGTCGTCAAGTACGCGCTGCTCCTGGCCGAGGCCGGTGCGGATGAAGTCATGGTGGCCGACACCGTGGGCTATGCCGACCCGGCGCAGGTGCGCGCCGTGTTCAAGGCGGTGATGGCCGAGCTCGGCTCGCTGCCGATCGGAGCGCATTTCCACGACACCCGCGGCACCGGACTCGCCAACGTGGCCGCCGCGCTCGACTGCGGCGTGCGCGCTTTCGATGCGTCGCTGGCGGGACTGGGCGGCTGCCCGTTCGCGCCGGGCGCGACCGGCAACATCGTGATGGACGACCTGTGCTTCATGCTCGATTCGATGGGGCTCACCACCGGCGTCGATCTGGAAAAACTGCTGGCGGTGCGCGCCATCGTGCGCGCCGCCCTGCCGGACATCGAAATGCAGGGCGCGCTCGCGCGCGCCGGCCTGCCGCGCAACTACGTGGTTGCGAGCGAACGGGCGCAACGCGCGGCCTGAGGGCGGCGCGACTTCTTTCAGAGCGAGGACAGACGCAAATGGGTGCCGTAGATAAACTTGAGAACGTGAGCCTCGCTCTGGGCGAGGACTTCCCCGAAATCCGCGACAGCGTGCGCCGCATCTGCGCCGGATATCCCGGCGCCTACTGGCGCGATCTCGAAGCGCGCGAGGCCTATCCGACCGAATTCGTGCGCGCGCTGACCGAGGCCGGCTACCTCGCGGCGCTGATCCCCGAGGAATACGGCGGCGCCGGGCTGCCGCTGCGCGCCGCGGCGGCGATCCTGGAGGAGATCCACGCCTCCGGCTGCAACGCCGGCGCCTGCCACGCGCAGATGTACATCATGGGCACGCTGCTGCGCCACGGCAGCGCGCGGCAGAAACAACAATATCTGCCGCAGATCGCCAGCGGCGCGCTGCGGCTGCAGGCCTTCGGCGTGACCGAGCCGACCACCGGCACCGACACCACCAAGCTGAAGACGCGCGCGGTGCGGGAAGGCGACCACTACCTGATCTACGGCCAGAAAGTCTGGACCTCGCGCGCGCTGCATTCGGATCTGATGCTGTTGCTCGCACGCACCACGCCGGTGGACCAGGTGAAGAAAAAGACCGACGGACTGTCGGTGTTCCTGCTCGACATCCGCGACTGCCGCGGCAAGGGCATGGAGATCACGCCGCTGCCGGCGATGGTCAACCACAACGCCACCGAAGTGTTCTTCGACGGCGCGCGCGTGCCGGCGGAAAACCTGATCGGAGAAGAGGGCAAGGGCTTCAAGTACATACTCGACGGCATGAACGCCGAGCGCATACTCGTGTCCTGCGAAGCGCTCGGCGACGCGCGCTGGTTCACGCAGAAGGCGGTGGACTATGCGAAGGAACGCGTGGTGTTCGACCGCCCGATCGGACAGAACCAAGGGGTGCAGTTCCCGATCGCCCGCGCTTACGCCGAGGCCCAGGCCGCCGACCTGATGCTGAGAAAGGCCGCGGCCCTGTTCCAGGCCGGTCTGCCCTGCGGCGACGCGGCCAACATGGGCAAGCTGCTCGCTTCGGAGGCGGCATGGCATGCGGGCGAGGCCTGCCTCCAGACCCACGGCGGCTTCGGCTACGCGCGCGAGTACGACGTCGAGCGCAAGTGGCGCGAGGCGCGGCTGTTTCAGATCGCCCCGGTTTCGACCAACCTGGTGCTCGCCTACATCGGCGAGCACATCCTCGGCATGCCGCGCTCGTATTGAGCGTGGCGCCGGCGCAAGTGCAATATAATCCGCGCATGATGCGCACAGGCGCGCAATCCGAGCGGCAGCGTCGCCATCGGCCATGCACGCGTATCGAAGCAGTATCGAATTTCCCGGCTTTCGGCGGAATTTCCGGAACCGTTCAATCCCATCCCCTTTACAAGGAGTTCTCTCATGCACGCTGCCGATAAGGTAGTGATCACCACCCTGGTCGAGAATTATGTCGATATGCTCATCCCCGACACCGAAACCGTCAAACGGCCGGGGCTGGCCTATCATTTCGACCTGCGCAACAAGAAGATCCTGGCGGAAAACGGGCTGGCGATGCTGGTGGATGTCTATTTCGGCGGCAAGCGCTATCGGATTCTGCTCGATACCGGCCTCACCGATACCGTCATACTGCACAACATGGCGGCGCTGGGCATATCGCCCAACGAAATCGACCACGTGGTGCTCAGCCACGGGCACCCGGACCACTACGGCGGCCTGCTGGGCCTGCTCAAAGCCCGGGACTATCCCCTGACGGTGACGCTCCATCCGGATGCCTTTTTGATCCGCCACGTCAACGCGGGCAGCGGCATGGTGATCCCCTACTACAATCAATCGCTGCGCCGGGAGGAAATCGAGGCGGCCGGTGCCCGGCTGGTGCTGGCGCGCGACCCGGTGCCGGTCTGCCCCGCCGCGACCACCACCGGCGAAATTCCCCTGGAAGTCTCCTTCGAACCGCCGGGTCCGGCGGCCGGCACCCGTTCCAGCCTGTGGTGCGTGCGCGACGGCAAGTTCGAGGAGGACATGACCCTCGACGACATGGCCCTGGTGGTCAATGTGAAAGACAAAGGCTTGCTGGTCATCACCGGCTGCGCCCACGCCGGCGTGATCAATACCATACACTAGGCCCGCAAGATCACCGGGGAACAAAAGCTCTACGCCCTCTTCGGCGGCTTCCATCTGGGTTTCCCGGGCATTCCCGCCGACAAGTGCACCATGACGGTGGACGAACTCAAGGCCTTGAATCCGGCGGTGGTGTCCCCCATGCATTGCAGCGGGTTCAGGACTCTTGCCGCGGTACAACAGGCGATGCCCGGCGCCTTTGTGCTCAATACGGCGGGGGCGCAAATCACCTTGTAAAGCGGATTATGGCACGCCGGCGGGCTAGTTCTTTGTGGCTCTGACGAACGCGATCGAGGCCTGGAAGATCTCCAGGTCTTTTTCGTAATCGGCCGAGTTTTCGTGGTTGAGCTGAATCCATTCCCGGGTGCTTTTCCGGCCCTTGGGCTCAAACGGGACGACGTTGTCCTTGGAGAACTGGAGATTCGCCGCTTCCGCCGCCGTGAGCCTCACGCCCACGCCGCCGTTGCAAATGCAGGCGAACATCTTCTTGCCGACAAAATAGGCGAGCAGGCCGGTCATTTCTCCCGCTTCCACGCCGGAGAGTTTCAGCAGCATGGCGTCCAGCACCCGCTTGTGGCTCAGATCGATCGGATTGGGGGCCACCATGGGTCACCTCGGCGCCGCTGCAAACGGCTAGGCTGCCCCCTTGACCTTGGCGGCGGCTTGCCGCTTCTGTTTCTTCGCGCGCTTGGCGATCCCCGCGAGAACCTTCCGGGTTCTCTGCTTGGCTCGCCTGGTCGTCAACATCCGAGAGTGACTCAATGCAGCCTCCAATTGATATGCCGATGAATTGCAGCCTAGTGTGACCCGTTTTCCCGCTTCTGGCTACCAGGTTCGACGCCGCGCGGGTCTAGGCCGCCGCAGTGCTCGCCCCGAGTTTGCGCAAGCCCGCCTGCTCGCCCAGCCGGTTCAAGGCCTGGTACAAGGCGGACGCATCGAGATCACCGGCACCCGCAGTGCAGTCCAGAAATTTCGCCTTCAGTTCCTCATCCTTGAGCGGCAGCTTGGCGTTGCCGCGCGCAAAGCGCACCTCGCCCGAATCCAGTCTGCGCCCGTCGCGCAGCTCGAGCACGACGCGGTCGGTCAGCGAGAATATCGGCTCGATCGGGCAACTGGTGTCCACGGTCGCGATCTTCACCCGGCCCATGGCCTCGCGCACCGGCGCTTCGGCGACAAACTTGTCGGTCAGCTGCGCCAGCCCCACCTTGCGCGCGACCAGCGACGACGCAATGGCAAACTCCAGGCTGAACTTGGCTTCCAGACCGGTTACAGGCGCGTGGTTGCGCAGCATCGATGCCTGCGCCACGCCGATGGTCGCGTCGACCTGTTTCACGTCCTCGGCTTTCACGCCGTTCGCCTTGGCCAGGTCGAGCACGGCGTCGATCACCCGATGCGTGGCATAGCACATCGGATACTTCTTGATCGACAGGCCGGTTTCGAGGATGCGCCATTGCTGGCCCAGGCCGGACACCGGGCGTTCGCGCTCGGCACGGCCCTTGGGCGAGAGCGCCGACAGAAATCCCGCGTGATGCTCGAACGCGTCGGGCGCTGCGCTCAGGCCGAGCGCGGCCAGCCGTACCGCCTCGATCGCGCAGGACGCCGCGCGGCCGGCATGCAAGGGCTTGGTCATGGTGCCGAAATTGGCCACCAACCCGCTCGCCATGCTCGCGGCGATCGCCAGCGCATTGCTGCAGGCTTGCGGCGAAAGCTGGTGCAGGTGCGCCACGGCCGCGGCCGCGCCCACCGTGCCCATCACCGCGGTCGGGTGCCAGCCTTTCAGGTGATAGGCGTCGGGCTCGCGCGCGAGCAACTCGGCCCAGACTTCGTAACCCACCAGATAGGCGCGCACGGCGTCCGCGCCGGACGCGCCCAGGTGCTCGCCCTCGGCCAGCACCGCCGGCACCAGCACCGTGCTCGGATGGCCGCCCAGCGCGACGTCGTCGTAGTCCAGGGCGTGCGCCGCCGTGGCGTTGATCAGCGCGGCGTCGGCAGCCGCGGCACGCTCCGCCCCGAACAGCACCTGCGCTTCGCGCGCAGTGGATTGCCGCGCCGCGACGAATTTGCGCACCATGCCCACCACGTCCTCGTTTCTGCCGGCGATCATGGTGGAAATGGTGTCGATGAAGCCGGTGCGCACAATGCGCGCCGCCTCCTCCGGTACGGCGGCGCCGCCGCTGACGAAATGCGCAATCGAATCGGTCAAGCCAGTCATTTTCCGTTTCCTCGTTCAGGGTGTGCGCGCAAAATGCAAACTATGGGTTATATTAACTCCCGAGGAGGAAACATGCTAAAAAAATTGACCCTTTCCGCAGCAATGGCAGCGGCAGCGCTGGTTTGCGCAACCGCTATCGCGCAGGACTTTCCCAACCGGCCGGTGAAAATCGTCGTCCCCTGGCCGCCCGGCGGCAATGTCGACATCACCGCGCGCACGCTGCAGCAGGCTTTTTCCGAAGCGCTGGGGCAGCCGGTGATCGTCGACAATCGCGCCGGCGCGGGTGGCACCATCGGCACCGCCGCCGTGGCCAAGTCGCCCGCCGACGGCTACACCCTGCTGCTCGGGTCTAGCGGCACGGTGACTTCGGGCGCGGCCGTGTTCAAGAACCTCAGCTACGACCCGCTCAAGGACCTGGTGCCGGTGGGACCGATACAGTACGTGGCCATGGTGCTCACGGCGGCGCCCAAGACCCCGGTGTCGAACTACAAGGAATACGCCGCCTACGCGCTGTCCAAGCCCGGGCAGGTGAGCATCGCCTCCGCCGGCAACGGCTCCTCCAACCACCTCGCACTCGAGCTGATGATGCGCCAGGGGAATCTGAAGCTGGTGCACATCCCCTACAAGGGCAGCGGCCCGGCGATCAACGACCTGCTCGGCAGCCAGGTCGAGAGCATGATGGACCAGATGACCGCATCGATCGAACACATCCGCAACGGCCGCATCAAGCCGCTGGGGGTCACATCCAAAGCGCGCTCGCCGCTGTTGCCGAATGTGCCGACGCTGGACGAGCAGGGGCTCGGCGGCTTCGAGGCGGGCACCTTCACCGGACTGTTCGCGCCCGCCGGCACGCCGCCCGCGGTGCTCGATAAGTTGCACGCAGCGCTGCAAAAAGCGCTCGCCAACGACACCGTGCGCGCGCGCTACCA
Organism: Pseudomonadota bacterium; assembly: GCA_021847125.1. Next base: position 6,798 of record JAJZUK010000042.1, read on the forward strand.
ATCGATGGGCGTCGAAGTGATGCATATGAGCCGGCCGGAGTTCGCAGCCTTCGTGCAGGCCGATTACCAGAAATGGCTCAAGATCGCGCGCGACGCCAACATCGTCATCCAATGAGCGGCGCGGGCGCGGGCGCCGACGTCCTCGCTCCGGATGCGCACCGGCTGGAGAGCTGGCTGCCGAACGACGCGGTGCGCGAGCCCCTGTTCGCGACCAACGCCGCGAAGCTCTACCGCTTCGAGAGTTAGAGGCTCAGAGCCAGGGTTTCAGCCAGCCCAGCCCGGCGCTGGTCCCGGCTTTAGGCCGGTACTCGCAGCCGACCCAGCCGGCATAGCCGAGTTCGTCCAGCAGCCGGAACAGGTAGGGATAATTGATTTCGCCCAGGTCGGGCTCGTGGCGCTCGGGCACGCCGGCGATCTGGACATGGCCGACGCCGGCGAAGTACTTGCGCAGCTTCATCGCGAGGTCGCCCTCGACGATCTGGCAATGGTAGAAATCCAGCTGCACCTGGAGGTTGGCCGCGCCGACCTCGGCGCAGACGGCGTGCGCCTCGTCCTGGCGGTTGAGGAAAAAGCCCGGAATGTCGCGCGTGTTGATCGGCTCGATCACGATGGTGATGCCGGCCGACGCCGCCTCCCGCGCCGCATAATCCAGATTGCGCACATAGGTCGCGCGGTGCAGCGCGCGATCCTCGCCCGGCCGGATCAGGCCGGCCATCAGGTGCACGCGATCGTTGCCGAGCACGCGCGCGTATTCGAGCGCGCTGGCAACGCCTTTCTTGAATTCGTTTTCGCGGCCCGGGAGCGAAGCGAGGCCGCGTTCGCCCGCGTCCCAGTCGCCGGGCGGCCCATTGAACAGGGCCTGGGTCAGGCCGTGCTCGCTCAAGCGCGCGCGCAGGTCCGCCGCCGGATACGCATACGGAAACAGGAATTCGACGCCCTTGAATCCGTCC
>JAJZUK010000043.1 GCA_021847125.1 Pseudomonadota bacterium
AGGCTTAAAAGCGATTCTGCCAGCGTTTTTGAAAATTATAACTGTATGAAAAACAAATAGATAACTTATACATCGAAAGTAAAATATTAACATAGCCGGGCTTAGGGGCTCCACCCGGGTTTTGTGCCGCTACGCGGAAACGGCGGCGCGCACTCGGTCGATGCCGGACGCAATCCGTCAGTGCTGCAACCACGGCTCGCCGCGGCATGCGCCTATAATCACCGCTTCACCTCCAGCGGAAAACACTGATCATGATGCTGAACACCGAAGACATGGACCTGATTTTCCGCAACGCCCGCTCGCACGGCGCCTGGCAGCAACAGCCGGTCAGCGACGAGCAATTGCGCGCGCTCTACGACCTGATGAAATGGGCGCCGACCACCATGAACACCCAGCCGGCGCGCATCGTGTTCCTGCGCAGCCGCGAGGCGAAGGAGAGGCTGAAGCCCGCGCTCAACCCGGGCAACGTGGACAAGACCATGGCGGCGCCGGTGACTGCCATCATTGCGTACGACACCCAGTTCTACGAGCATCTGCCGACGCAGTTTCCGAACAATCCGAACGCGCGCGCGATTTTCGCCGGCGACGACAAGAAAGCGCACGCCGAGACGAGCGCATTCCGCAACGGCTCGATGCAAGGCGGCTATTTCATCCTCGCCGCGCGCTCCATCGGACTCGACTGCGGCCCCATGTCCGGGTTCAACAACGCCAAAGTGGACGCCGAATTTTTCGGCGGCACTGCGGTCAAGTCGAATTTCCTGTGCAATCTCGGCCATGGCGACCCGTCGAAAGTGATGCCGCGCAATCCGCGGCTCGCGTTCGACGCGGCGTGCACGCTGCTGTAGCCGGCATAGAACGGAATCCGCGGTCCACCCGCCAAAGACGCACGATGCCCAAGGCAACAGTGCCTGCCAAGAGGGCCGCCGCGAAAAAGCCGCGCAAGGCGGCAACACGCAGTTCTGCCGGTAAGTCACCCGTCGCGGCTGTCCCTGGCAGTGCCGCCAAAGTAGCCTATGGGACGCACTCCCCGCTCCCGGCGCCTTGCATCGCCGCGATCGGCGCCTCTGCCGGCGGCTTCGATGCGATACGCACTTTTTTCGACACCATGCCGGTCGACAGCGGCATCGGCTTCGTCGTCATCCAGCACCTGCATCCGACGCAAAAGAGCCTCGCGGCGGAACTGTTCGGCAAACGCACCAAAATGCCGGTGGTCGAGGCCAGAAACGGCATGCGCGTCGAGCCGAACCACGTGTATACCGTGCCGCCCAACACCTACCCCTCCGTCCATCAGGGCGTGCTTAGACTCGTCGCGCCTAATCAGGCGCACGGCCCGCGCCTGCCGATCGACCATTTCTTCGCCTCGCTGGGCGAGGACCAGCAGCAGCGCGCGATAGGCATCGTCCTCTCGGGCAGCGGCTCCGACGGCGCCCTCGGGGTGAAGAGCATCGCCGCCAACGGCGGCATCGTCCTCGCGCAGGAGCCCGCAACGGCGCAGTTCGACGGCATGCCGCAGAGCGCCATCGCCAGCGGCATGGTCAACTACGTGCTGCCGGTCGCGAACATGCCCGACGTGCTGGTGGGCTACGCACGCCACCCCTACGTCGCGAGCACGGCGCAGCCGGAAACGGTCGCCGAGTCCGAGGAGGCGGTTCTGGAGTCCGTGCTCGGCCTGATACGCGCGCGCCACGGCTACAGCTTTTCCGGCTACAAACAGAGCACCCTGCTGCGCCGCATTCAGCGACGCATGGGGCTGCGCTCGATCGAGCAATGGAACGACTACATCGCCGTGCTGCGCAAGAACCCGGGCGAGATCGGCGCACTGTTCAAGGATCTGCTCATCGGCGTCACCGAATTCTTCCGCGACGCCAAGGCGTGGGAGGTGCTGGAAACCGAAGTCATTGCGCCGCTGGTCGCAGCCAAACCGCGCGGCGAGGCGATCCGCGTCTGGGTGCCCGGCTGCGCCACCGGCGAGGAAGCATACGCGCTCGCCATGCTGCTCCTGGAACAGCTGAAACAGGCGGGCAAGCGCTGCCCGGTGCAGGTGTTCGCCACCGACGCCAACGAGGACACCCTGCAGATCGGCCGCAACGGCATCTACCCCTCCGGCGTCGCGACGCGGATCGCGCCCGAGAGGCTGCGCCGCTTTTTCGTCGAGGGCAGCGACGATCATCACTATCAGGTCGGGCGGGAGTTGCGCGAAGCGGTGGTGTTCGGCGTGCAAAACCTGGTGAGCGATCCGCCGTTCTCGCGCCTCGATCTCGTGAGCTACCGCAATCTGCTGATCTACCTGGAACCCGAGGTTCAGAGGAAGATCATCGACCTGTTCCATTTCGCGCTGCGGCCGGGCGGATACATGTTCCTCGGCAGCGCCGAGACGGTAGGCGAACGCGGCGATCTGTTCAAACCGCTGTCGAAGAAGTGGCGCATCTACCAGCGCAGCGGCACTGCCGGCAACCGGCCGCTGCCAATGGCGCTGCGCGTCGATGCGCCGCGCGTGGCCGGCACGAGCACCCCCGTCAGGCGCGCCGTCCCGCACAACCTGCAACTGGCCAACCGCGCCCAGCAACTGATCCTGGATCGCTTCGCGCCCGCCGCGGTGCTGGTCAACAGCCGCAACGAAATCATGTATTTCTGCGGGCCGGTGGAAGACTACCTGCTGCGCCCGCGCGGCGCGCCGACGCAGGATCTGCTGCTGCAGGCGCGCGACGGCCTGCGCTTCGGGCTGCGCGGCGCGCTGCGCGAAGCCGCCGCGCGGGAGGCGACGGTGACCGTGGACAACGCGCGGGTGAAACGCAGCGGCGGCTTTGCGAGCGTGCGCCTGACGGTCGCCCCGGCCGGAAACGATGCGGACGACGCCCGTCTGCTGCTGGTGGTGTTCCAGGACGAAACCAGGGGCAAACGAAGCGGCCCGGCGGAGAGCGGCGACAGCAAGCTGGTGCGCCAGCTCGAGGACGAATTGCGCGCGACCAAGGACGACCTGCAGGGCAGCATCGAGCGCGCGGAGGCCTCCAACGAGGAGCTGAAGGTATCGAACGAGGAAGTGGTCTCGATCAACGAGGAGCTTCAGTCCATCAACGAGGAACTGGAAAGCTCCAAGGAAGAGCTGCAGTCCTTGAACGAGGAATTGTCCACGGTCAACCAGCAATTGCAGAGCAAGGTGCTCGAGCTCGAGATCGCCAACGCCGACCTGAAGAACCTGCTCGCCAGCAGCGAGATCGCGACGATCTGTCTCGACCGGGAGTTTCGCATCCGCTGGTTCACCCCGGCGATGAAGCGCGTGTTCAACGTGATCGACTCGGACATCGGGCGCCCGATCAGCGATTTCGCCGCGGCGCTGTCCGGCGGCGCGCTGCTCGACCATGCGGCCACAGTGCTGGAAAAGCTCTCGCCGATGCAGCGCGAACTCCAGCTCGACGACGGCCGCTGGTACCTGCGGCGCGTCGTTCCCTACCGCGGCGAGGAAGATCGCATCAACGGCGTCGTCGTCACCTTCATCGACATCACCGACGCGCGCCAGATCGCCGAGACCGCAGTGGCGGCGCAACGAAAAGCCAACGAGTCGCTGGAACAAAAAGTACGGGAGCGCACGGTGCAATTGCGCGCGCTCGCGGTCGAACTGTCGCTGGCGGAGGAGCGCGAGCGGCGCTCGCTGGCGCAGGACCTGCACGACGATCTGGGCCAGGTGCTGGCGATCATCAAGCACAAGCTGACTGCGCTGCACGGCCGCGAACGCGGCGCCGGCCTGAAAGGCGAGTTGAAACACATCGAGGAACTCATCGACCAGGCCAACAAGTCGATGCGCACGCTCGCGTTCGAGCTCAGCCCGCCGGTGCTGCACACGCTCGGGCTGATCCCGGCGCTGGAGTGGCTGACCGAGGAAATGGAGCGGGTCTACGGCCTGAAGGTACGCCTGTCGGACGATGGCACACCCAAGCCCCTGGACGAGCCGTCGCGCACCACGCTGTTCCGCGCGGTGCGCGAACTCCTGATCAATGTCGCCAAGCATGCCGGCGCGCGCCTGGCCGAGGTCACCAGCCTGAGCTCCGACGGCCGCCTGATACTCGCCGTGACCGACGATGGCGGAGGCTTTGACTATCAACAGGCGCTCAAGGCGCCGCCGGGCACGGGCGGACTCGGTCTGGTGAGCATGCGCGAGCGCATCGAATTCATCGGCGGCGAAATGCTGGTCGACAGCCGGCCAAAGCAAGGCACCACCATCACACTGACCGCGCCGCTTCACGGCCCAGGGGAGGCAGCGGCATGAGCAGGAAGCAGGGGCCCCGCGCAGCGGGGATGCGACCGGCCGCGATTGCCGCCAGACGCCGACAGTGCATACCTTCGAATTGCAGCAAGGCAACGGAGGCGGCGCAATGCGCATCCGTCTGATGCTGGTGGACGACCACCGGATGCTGCGCGAAGCCCTGCGCGGGATTCTGGAAAAAGCGGGGGACATCGAACTGGTGGCCGAAGCCGACGATGGTGCCGCGGCGCTGGAACTCGCTCGCGCGCTCGCGCCGGACGTGGTGGTGATGGACATTGGCCTGGTCGGCATGAGCGGCATCGAGGCGACGCGCCGCATGCTCGCCGAAAACCCCGCGATCAAGGTGCTCGGTCTGTCGACCTTCGGCGACCGGCGCATGGTGGTCCAGATGCTCGAGGCGGGCGCGCGCGGCTATGTGGTCAAATCCGCCGGCAGCGAGGAATTGCTGCGCGGCATCCGCGCCGTGGCGCAGGGCGAGACCTATCTGTACGCGGAGGCTGCGGCCGCCATCGTCGACAGCCTGCGCAAACAGTCGCTGCAGGGCAAGCAGCGAGAAATCCTCGGCCGGCGCGAGCGCGAGGTGCTGCAGCTGCTCGCCAGCGGCAGGACGTCGGGCCAGATCGCCGCAGCACTGGGCATTGCAACCAGCACGGTCGAGGTGCACCGGCGCAACCTCATGCGCAAGCTCGACCTGCATAACGTGGCGGACCTGACCCGCTACGCCATACGCGAAGGACTCACCTCGGCCTGAGCCCGCGGCCCGCCACTGGCCTGCATCCGGTGTCGAACCGGTCTGGCGGCCGATGACTACCGTGTTCCAGGTAGTCGAAGTCCAGACCCGCCCGATATATCAATGACTGCGGCGCACCTAGACTGAATTCATGCGTCGGAGCCCGTGACCGGGGATATCGGTAGTTTTCGAGAGCCAGTCCGGCGCACGGCCTCGCGCAATGCAAGAGACGTCAATATGCAGCAAAGAATCCATACGCTCGACAGCGCCGCCGACGCGCAAACGCCAGGCGCGGCTGCGGCACTGAGTCTGCAGGAACTGGCGGCGCTGCTGAAAATCGGGCTCGATCGCGTCGCCATCGACCCGGGCGTAAGTTTCCCGCTGCGCCGCGTGCAGCAAGGCGCGGCGCTGTACCGCGCCGGCGATCCGTTCGGGCCGCTGTTCGCGATCCGTTCCGGCACGTTCAAGAGCGTTCTGCTCGACGCGAACGGCGGCTACCAGGTGCTGAGCTTTCCGATGGCGAGCGAAATCCTCGGGCTGGACGGGATAGAAACGCAGCATTACCGCACCGAAGCGGTGGCGCTGGAAGACAGCGAAGTGGCGATCATCCCGTTCCCGCGCATCGCCCATCTGGGCGGCAAGGCCGGCGAGTTGCAGCAGTTCGTCTACCGGCTGCTCAGCCGCCAGTTGGCGCGCGACCATATGCAGATGTGGCTGCTGGGTTCGCTCGGCGCCGAGTCCCGGGTGGCCGCGTTTCTGCTGATCCTGGGCGAACGCTACGGACACCTCGGCTACTCCGATATCCGCTTCAACCTGCGCATGACGCGGCTGGACCTGGGCAGCTTCCTCGGCCTCACCCAGGAAACCGTCAGCCGCTCCTTGTCCAAGTTTCATGAGACCGGCATCATCCGCGTGCACAACAAGGAACTGACACTGCTCGACGTCGAGAAGCTGCACCAGATCGTCGCAGACGCCAGGCATTCGGGCTGAGCCCCGGCGCCCTCAGCAACGGCGGCGTTCAAGGTTGGCTCACGATGAGGGGTCCTCCCCTCATGCCCCCCAGATCGACCGTTGCAGGATTCACGCTGCAACGGATACTCAGGCGGCATCACCTGCGGCGCCCGCGCGGCGCATGCTGCCTCCGCCTTCGGGATGGCCATGGCCATGGGATATGGGTTCGGCCAGCGCCGCCGGCACCGGCAATTCGATCAGGCGATACAGGTGGGCGAGCTTCGCCCGGTAGAGCCGGTCGAAACTCGCCACCGCCGCGCCGAGGTTGTAGTCGCCGAACCACCAGAACCAGTCCGAAGCTTCACAATCGGCCAGCTGCTGCTCGGCGGCCGCGCGGCGCGCGGCGTCCAGACGGCCACTCGCGCTGACCAGGTCGAAGCTCTGCTTGGCGGCGCACAGCAGATCCCAGGCGCGGTTCTTGTCGGGCGATCCGATCCAGGTGGCGAAGTTGCCATACACCCAGCTCCCGGCGACCAGACGCTCGAGTACCTGCGTTGCCGCGGCCTGAACCCCGGGAGCGACGCCGCCGCCTCCGGAGCGCTCGGCAAGGACCGTGGCGTAGGTGGTCGGGCGTATGCCGGCGTGCGAGGCCAGCGCCTGATACAGCGCATGCAGAAAATAGTACGCGTTGTACGGGTAGTGTTCCCAGGCGTTTTCGCCGTCGAGGATCACGCTCACCAGCGGCCGCTCGCCAGCGGGCGCTTCGCTCGCGATGCGCTCCAGTTCGCCGACGAAATTGGCCGCGGCGTCGCTGCCATGCCAGCTGCGGTACTCGAACCCGATCCGGTCCGACAGCCTGTCGTCGCGAAAGAACAGCAGCAGTTCCGGCGTCGCCCGCAGGCGGTACGGCCGGTAGAGGTAACGCGAGCGCAGCCCAGGGTCACCGCCGGCCGCTTTGAGACTGTTGACCAGCACCTGCTCGCCGCTGGCGGTCCAGCCCAGGGCGCTGCCGCCGAGCAGGCGCAGCAATCCCTCGGATAGCGCACCCTCGGCCGGCCACAGGCCGCGCGGCGCCGCGCCAAATCGGCGCGCGTGGCTCTTGAGCGCGGAGCGCACATGCGCCGCCACGCGGCCGCGGCCGCCCGGATAGTCCGCCGCCTCGGGCAATTGCACATCCGGCGCGGCCTCGCGCGCCGACCTGAAGTCGAGCAGCAGCGGCGCCAGCGGATGACAGTGGGGCGTCGTCGAGAGTTCGATCTGCCCCGTTTGCGCCAGGCGCGCGTAGCGCCCGACCAGGCCTCGCACCAGTTCTCCGATCAGCCGAAGGAGTTCATCCCGGTGCTGCCGCGTGAAATGCTCGCCGACGGCCATCAGGCGCGTCACCAGCTCGGATTCGCGGCGCACCGTTTCTCCGGTCCAAGCCAGGTGATACCAGACCAGCGCATCGTGGAAAAACTCGTCCGACAGGTAGGCGAGCGCCGCCTGCCCCTGCGCCTCGAAACCGCGGAACAGCTCGTACAGATGCTTGAACGGCGGATAGTGCTGGATCATGCCCAAGGCGTTGGGATCGAGGCAGCGCTCGGCGATCAGCGCACGCTCGGCCCGGGTCAGGGGCTGCGCCGCATCGCGCGCGAGCAGCCGCAGCAGCGGATCGCGCAGTTTTCCGCTCGCGAACTGGTCGGCGTAGTCCTCCACCTGGTCGAGCAGTACCGGCACCCAGTTGACCACCGCGCGCATGCCCGGTTGGTGCTCCAGATGCCACGCCATGTCGGTATAGTCCTTGATCGCATGCAGATACACCC
>JAJZUK010000044.1 GCA_021847125.1 Pseudomonadota bacterium
TACACGCCGCTTGCGGAAATGTTCTTGCGGGTTATCGCCCGGACTTGGAAGCGTGCTGCTTCCAGTAGTTGATGAGCGCTTCGGCGGTGGGCATCTTCATCTCGAACTGCCCGGCGGCGAACGGCTGGCGTATGCCTTCGACGGCGGAAGATGTCTTCGCTGATACCCATAGACCGGAGGCAGCGGCCTTGGGCGAGCGCAGGAAGCGGTTAGACTTGGAGAGCTTCATATACCCTATTTTACGCGCAGAAAGCGCCGCAACCAACAGAAGAATGAGCCCAGATGAATAGCGCCACCATCGTCCAGAAGCTCTGGAACTACTGCAACGTTTTGCGCGACGACCGCATGAGCTACAGCGATTACGTCGAGCAGTTCACCCATGAGTGACTTCGATGTCTACCTCGGCATCGATTACTCCGGCGCGCAGACGCCCGCCTCGAGGCTAAAGAATCTGCAGGTGTACGCCGCGCTGCCAGGAGGCGTGCCGCAGAAGTGGTCCAGTCCAAAGCGCTCGAACAACGGCCAGCCGTTCAACTGGACGCGGGCGGAGATCGCGCAACTTCTGCTCGATCAGACGCGCCAGGGCGTACGCTTCCTCGCAGGCATCGACCACGGCTTCTCGTTTCCGCTGGCGTACTTCCGGCGCTACGGCCTCGCATCATGGCCGGAGTTTCTCGCCGACTTCGTCAAGCACTGGCCCACGGACGGCGATCATGTGTATGTGGACTTTGTGCGCGAGGGCGTGCTGCACGAGCGCGGCGGACCGGCGCCCGGCTTGCGCGTGGGCGATGCGAGCGAGCTGCGCCTGTGCGAGCGCTGGACCTCGTCGGCGAAGAGCGTGTTCCTGTTCGACGTGCAAGGCTCGGTGGCCAAATCCACGCACGCGGGCATCCCGTGGCTGAAGCGCCTGCGCGACGAGGCCGGCGAGCGCATTCACTTCTGGCCGTTCGATGGCTGGGTGCCCGCAGCCGGCAAGTCGGTGGTGGCGGAGGTGTATCCCTCGATCTTTCGCAACCGCTATCCAAAGGAAGATCGGACGGCGGACGAGCAGGACGCCTATGCCGCTGCGCGCTGGATGGCCGACATGAACACCCGCGGCGCGCTGGCGGGCTACTTCACGCCGCCGCTGACGGATTTGGAGCGCGCGACTGGCGAGCGGGAGGGCTGGATACTGGGGGTGATGTAATGCCCAGAATTTGACCATAGTGTAGCCATTGCAGCTGTCCATTAATCGTGGACATAGCGTAATAATGGACATATATGAGGTAACAGCGCGCTTAACCTTCCAATACGTCCATTATTGACTATTGTCCACGAACCGTGGACAATTTATGCAAGTGAATACCCAAACCCTACCCGCCGATCGCCACCTGCTCGATACCGCGCTGGACGTGGCGCGGGCGCTCGGCCTCACGGCAGAACTCGTGCAGGAAGAACCTGCGCTAGGCCGCACCCGTGCGGATGCGCTGGTGCGCCTGACGTACGGCGCGCACGAGGCCCTGTACGCGGTCGAAGTGAAACGGGCGGTGCGGCCGGCCACGCTCGGGACGGTGCTGCACCAGTTGGAGCGCCTGGGGCAGCAGGCGCTGCTGGTGACCGACTACGTCACACCGCCGATGGCCGAGACACTGAGGGCGCGGCGTGTGCCGTTCCTCGATGCGGCAGGCAACGCCTACTTGGAGCACCCCGGCGTGCTCATCTGGGTAAAGGGGCAGAAGCCCGCGGCGCCGCTCGTGCCGCAGGCGCTCGGCCGGGCGTTCCAGCCCACCGGTTTACAGGTTGTGTTCGCGCTGTTGTGCGACCCCGCGCGCATCAACCTTCCTTACCGCGAGTTGGCGACACTGGCGGGCGTGGCGCACGGCACCGTCGGCTGGGTGATCCCGGACTTGCAGCAACAGGGCTTCGTCGCCAAGTACAAGGGCAAGCGCACTACGCGACGGCTTTACTACCTCGATCGCTTGCTCGCGCAGTGGGCGGATGCCTACGCGCGCCAGTTGCGCCCGCGCCTACTGCTCGGGCGCTACTACGTGCCGACTTTGGACGGTTGGCGCGACTGGCCGCTGGCGCAGCACGGCGCGCTGTGGGGCGGCGAACCGGCGGGCGCGCTGCTCACAAACTACCTGCGCCCGGGCGAGTTGACCATCTATGCCGATAAGCTGCCGGGCTTGCTCGCCGCACAGCAGAAGTTTCTAAAGACGCCCGCACCCGGACACACCGCGGCGGTGGAAGTGCGGCGCAAGTTCTGGAACTTTCCCGGCGACGCGGTGCGCCCCGATGTGACGCCGCCAGTCCTTGTCTATGCGGACCTCGTAGCCACAGGCGACGGCCGCTGCATCGACACTGCGAAGCTGGTATACGACGAACATGTCGCTGGACTTCTCGGCCAAGCCTGAGCTGCGTGCGCTCGCGCGCGTGGCGGGCGCGCTGCAGGCGGTGGCCGCGCCGCTGGGCGTCGAATTCTTCCTGATGGGCGCCGCCGCGCGCGATCTGATCCTGCGCCACGCTCATGGCATCGATGCGCCGCGCGCCACCGAAGATGTGGATTTCGCGGTGATGGTGCGCGATTGGCAAGCCTACGACACTTTGCGCACCGCGCTGATAGCAAGCGGCGGGTTTTCCGCGCGACCCGGGCCGGCCACGCATCGTTTGCGCCATGCGAGCGGCTTACCCCTCGACATCGTGCCCTTCGGCGGTATCGAGCGCGCGGACCGCACGTTTGCCTGGCCCCCTGAACACAGCATGGTGTTCGAATGCTTTGGCATGGCCGAGGCGTTTGCGGCAAGCATCACGGTGCGTCTACCCGATGCGGTAGATCTCAGGGTGGCGCCGATCGAAGCACAAGTCGTGCTGAAACTCTCCGCATGGCAGGACCGCAAGCATACCCATCCGGGACGCGACGCCCGGGACCTGCTGCTCTTTCTCGGGCGTTACATGGATTGCGGCAATTTCGATCGCGCAGCCTCCGAGCACCAGAACTTGTTCGAGGCAGAGGACTTCGACTATGCAGAGGCCGGCGTGCGGATGCTCGCCCGCGACATCGCGCCGCTCATCGGCCGCGCCGGCATCGAGCGCCTGTTGACCATCCTCATCCCTGAAGCAGACGAGGCCGGTCCTTTGCTGCTCGCCCAGCAATCGGGCCTGGACCGTGAACATGCGCGCCGGCTGCTAGCTGTGCTATGCGACGAACTCGCGGGCGGCATGTGAGAATGCGGGCATGAACTCCGCCACCATCGTCCAGAAGCTCTGGAATTACTGCAACGTTTTGCGCGACGACGGTATGAGCTACGGCGATTACGTCGAGCAGCTCACCTACCTGCTGTTCCTCAAGATGGCCGACGAGCGTTCGCGCCCGCCGTACAAGCAGGCTAGCCTCATCCCCGAGCCCTACGCCTGGCCCCAACTGCTGAAGCGCGACGGCGACGATCTGTTCGACCACTACCGCCATACGCTGGAGAAGCTCGGCGCCGGCAAGGGCACGCTAGCCCTGATTTTCAACAAGGCGCAGAACAAGTTCCAGGACCCGGCCAAGCTGCGCCGCCTGGTGGTGGACCTGATCGACGCCGAGAATTGGTCCGCCATGGGCGCGGACGTGAAAGGCGACGCCTACGAGGGTTTGCTGGAGAAGAACGCGCAGGACACGAAAAGCGGAGCGGGGCAATACTTCACGCCGCGGGCATTGATTGCCGCGATGGTGGATTGCATCGCGCCCAAGCCGGGCGAGGCGATCTCCGACCCGGCCTGCGGCACCGGCGGTTTTCTGTTCTGCGCGCACAACTATGTTGCCGGGCACAACCCCAACCTCACACGCGACCAGAAAAAGCACCTGAAGGAGAACGCGCTGCGCGGCTGGGAGCTGGTGCAAAGCACCGCGCGGCTAGCGGCGATGAACCTGATGCTGCACGGCATCGGCAGTGACACGTCGGTGCCCGTCGTGGTCGCGGATGCGCTGGCCGCCGACCCGGGCGAGCGCTTCGAGGTGGTGCTCGCCAATCCGCCCTTCGGCAAGAAGTCGAGCACCATGATCACCGGCGCCGAGGGCAAGGTCTCGACCGAAAAAGACATCATCGAGCGCGACGACTTCTGGGCCACCACCTCGAACAAGCAACTGAATTTTGTGCAGCACATTAAGACGCTGCTGAAGCAACATGGCCGCGCGGCGGTGGTGGTGCCCGATAACGTGCTGTTCGAAGGCGGCGCTGGCGAAACCATCCGCAAGAAACTCTTGCACGAGTGCGATGTGCACACGCTGCTGCGCCTGCCCACGGGCCTGTTCTATGCGCAGGGGGTGAAGGCGAACGTACTCTTCTTCGAGCGCAAGCCTGCGAGCGAAACGCCGTGGACGAAAAAGCTCTGGATTTACGATCTGCGCACCAACAAGCACTTCACCCTCAAGACCAGCCCGATGAAGCGCGAGGATCTGGCCGAATTCGTCGCCTGCTACAACCCGGCGAATCGGCACCAGCGCAAGGCGACGTGGTCGGAGAAGAAACCGGATGGACGATGGCGCGCGTACGAATACGATGAGCTAATTGCCCGAGACAAAGCCAGCCTAGATATCTTTTGGCTCAGGGACGATGCTCTCGCCGATTCCGATAATCTGCCGCCGCCCGACGTGATCGCGCAGGAGATCGTCGATGACTTGGAGGCGGCGCTGGAGCAGTTTCGTTTGATTGCGACCGATCTGGGATCGCCGCAGGGCGAGCCAGGCTAACAGCGCGGCGTGTTCGGCCGCATACGATCCGCAGGAGTGGGGCTCGGCTTGATAGCCGAAAAATCTGTCATCATAATAGGCAAGAAAGCCTCGTACCGAGCAAGTCGTAATGTGCGGGGTCGTACAGACCTTTTGACAAGTTTAGGATAAATTGCAGCATGGACTCAGAACATAAAACAATCGCGCGTCAAATGCAGGGCGCAGGACAGTGGGCGAACGTCGAAATCGCAAAACGTCCGCAGCCCGTGTTGCCCCGCTATAAGGCGCTACCGTTCGATGACCGGCGCTGCCCGGTCTGCGGACGCTTCGGCTGCGGCGGCTGCTAGCGCAATTCGAAGCCTAGCGCCTGCATCATGGCGCGCATGCGCTCGCGCCCGTTGAGTCCTTTGATGCTGCCCATGCGCGCGAGCAGCCGGCCGGTCCAGTTGATGTCGCCCATGCCTTGGGCGCGGGAAAATTCGGCCAGCGTCGCGTCGTAGGTTTCGATCAATTTGGTCTCGGCCGGGTGCGGCGTGTAGCGCTCGCGGAAGACCACCACCTGCTGCGGCAGGCGCGGCTTGATTTCGGAGCGGCGCGCCGGGTCCTCGCGGCCGACGCACATGCCGAACAGCGCCATCGCCCGCGGCGGCAGGCCGAGTTCGGCCGCGACGCGCTCCGGATCGTTGCGCAGCGCGCCGACATAGCAGGTGCCCAGCCCCAGCGATTCGGCGGCGACCGCGGCGTTCTGCGCCGCGAGCCCGGCGTCGATGGCGGCGACCACGAAGGATTCCAGATAGGCGCAGCCTTCCATCTTGCGGCCGCGCGCCGCGGCGACGCGGTCCGCGCGCGACAGGTCGGCGATCCATACGAGGAACAGCGGCGCCTGTTCCACGTGCGCCTGTCCGCCCGCGACTTGCGCCAACACCGCCTTGCGGCCGGCGTCCTCGACCGCGATCACGCTCCGGAGCTGCAGATTGGACGAACTCGGCGCCGACTGCGCCGCCGCCACCAGCGTTTCGAGCGTGCCGGGCGGCAGGGCGTCGGGACGAAACGCGCGCACCGTCCGGTGCGCGAGCAGCCCGCGCAGCGCGGCGTTGAGTTTGCCCGCAGCCGGTGCGGCAGCGGCGCCGTAGCGCGCCTGCAGCAGGGACATGTCGGTGGTTTCCGGATTGACGCTATCGGTATCGGACATAAGCTCCTCGAGGATAGAATTTCCGCTGCGTCGAATCGCGGTGATCGATGCCGGCGGGCCGCGAATCCGGCAGAAATCACGGGCCGCATGCCGCTGCGCCCACGGCCGGCGGATGCTCTCCGTAATTCGCTAAGCGAATGATTTATTTGAACTGCGAATGATGCTAATCTAGCGCGCGACGCCTTGTCAATGCGCCATGAAGCGCGCAACCGCAAGGCATTCGAACCCTGATTGCGAACCCGGAGACTATGATCGTGCGACAGCCGTGGCTACCCGAAAAATGGGACAGGGAGGCGGACGTGGTGGTGGTCGGATTCGGCGGCGCGGGTGCGGCCACCGCGATTACGGCACACGACCTGGGCGCCTCGGTGCTGATGCTGGAGAAAGCGCCCGAGGGCGAGGAGGGCGGCAACACCCGCGTGGCCGCGCAGGGCTATCTCAACGTGTCCGACGTGGACCACGCCGTCACCTACCTTGAAGCGATGAGCGGTCCGTTCAAGGTGCCGCGGGAAATGGTGCGGGTGTGGGCCGAAGAGCTGAGCCGGAACAACGACTGGCTCGCGAGCATAGGCGGCGATCCGCAGGAGCACCAGTTCCCGCCCGCGGGCGTCGAGTTTCCCGAGCTCCCCGGCTCGGACTGCGTGCACAAGTTTCACCACGGCGACATCCTGGGCTATTCGAATACGTGGAACTTCTTCGAGCGCGCGGTGAAGCAGCGGGCGATAGACATTCTCTACGAAGCGCCGGGGCGGGCGCTGATCCAGGACGGCGTGACCAGGGAAATCCTCGGCATCCGCGCCGAGCACAAAGGCAAGCCGATATACATCAAAGCGCGCAAGGCCGTGGTGCTCACCTGCGGCGGTTTCGAAAACAACCAGGAAATGATCCGCAACTACCTGCCCGGCCTGCCCTATTGCTACACCTCGGGCACGCCCTACAACGAGGGCGACGGCGTCACCATGGGCCTGACCGTGGGGGCCGACCTGTGGCACATGAACAACTACGCCGGCCCGTCGATGGCGCTGAAGGTGCCCGAATACAAGACCACGTTTTCGATGACGCCGCTGCATTTCGGCCACGAGCAGGCCGGCGGCATGGTCGTGGTCGGGCCCGACGCGCAGCGCTTCACCGACGAAAAGCTCAGGACCCTGCATGGCAAGATCAAGAAGAACGGCCGCTGGGTGCCGTCGCCCGCGCCTTGTCCGATGTTCATGGTGTTCGATCACGCGCTATTCACCGCCGGCCCGCTTTACGACAAGAAACCCGTCATGGGCTGGGGGCGGATCATCGAGCGCTATGACTGGAGCGAGGACAATTGCGCCGAGCTGGCGCGCGGCTGGATCAAGCGCGCCGGGAGCCTCGCGGCCCTGGCCGATGCCGTCGGATTGAATCCGCCCGCGCTCGAAGCCTGCGTCGGACGCTGGAACGAGCACTGCGCCAGCAGCAAGGACCCGGATTTCGGCCGCAGCAAAATGCTGATTCCGCTCTCGCAGGCGCCGTTTTATGCGATCGAACTTTCCCCGTCCATGCTCAACACCCAAGGCGGGCCGCGGCGCAACGAGCGCGGGCAGATCGTGCGGCCGGACAGCACGCCCATTGGGCGGCTCTACAGCGCGGGCGAACTCGGATCGATATACAGCTACCTGTACCAGGGCACCGGCAACATCGGCGAATGCTTCGCGTTCGGCCGCATCTGCGCGCGCAATGCGGTGGCCGAAGCGCGCTGGGATGAATAATCTTACTGCGTCAATAAAGATATGTTCATTGATTGGTTCTCCCGCAGCACGGGCAATGAGGCAGGCGCACGGCGAGGGCGCGTGCGATGGCCAAGCGTAACGTCGGGATCGAGTCGGGCACGTG
>JAJZUK010000045.1 GCA_021847125.1 Pseudomonadota bacterium
AGGGCGGAATTGAACCACCGACACACGGATTTTCAGTCCGCTGCTCTACCAACTGAGCTACTTGGCCATTTTGGAGCGCCAGCTATCGGAAATGCCAGGGAACGCCGATGGCTGAAAAGAGGGCGAATTATAAGGGGAAACGGGGGCTTTAGCCAAGAAACTGTGGTTTTCGGCGGCAGTCACCCCCCGGGTTGCATTTTTAGCCAAAACGCTCACAACTGATAGTCCAGGGCAAGCCGCTGCTGCAGTTTGCGCGCCAGCCGGAACGATTGTTTCAGGATATGCCGCTCCAGTTCGTTGAGATTGTCCGGATCGATGCGGTTCGCGGTACCCTCGGCAGGGACATCTGCCGCAGCCTGGTTGCGCAGGCGCAGGCGCTGAATGACATAGAACGCTTCCACGGTGGCCTCGGTCTCGGCTACACCCATCCCGCTGCCGGCGCGGGCGGCGCGCAGCCGTTCGCCGGTGTTGGTTTGCGGCAATGCGTGCGCCAGGGCGTAGATGCGCGCGGTATCCACGAACGGGCGCACGCCATAGAGCTTCAGATTGATGCTGTGTGGCGCATTCGGCGCGTTCTCGGTGATGAAATCGCGCAGCCGGCCGAGCGGCGGCCTGGACTGCAGCGCATTTTCCGCCATCAGGCGCAGGAAGCGCGGATTGACCCGGGTCCGCGGCAGTACCCAGTCGCGCAGCGCTGCCGCCAGCGTGGCGTCGCCGTACAGCGGGCGGAAATCGAAGCAGATCGACGCATCGAGCAGCGCTTTCGGCTCCGGGGCTTCCAGCCAACGTCCCATCTTGAACTGCCACTCCTCCAGGGAAAGGCATAGCTTGGGGTTGGACGCCATGATCTGGCCCTTGCACAGGGGAAAGCCGCAGGCGTCCAGCGCTTCGTTGACGCTCCTGGCAAACGGCAGCAGGCGCGCGCGCACCGCGTCGGGCGTGGCCTGTTCGTGCGCCGAGAACAGGATGCCGTTGTCCTGGTCGGTGCTGAAGGTCTGCTCGAACCGGCCCTCGCTGCCGAACGCGAGCCAGCACCAGCTGATGCCCTCCCAATCGTGGTTCTTGCGTTCGATCTCGATGATGCGCTGGCACAGCCGGTCGTTGAGCACCGACACGAACAGCGTCAACTGTTCCGCGGCGACGCCCTCCTCGACCAGCAGGCGCGCCAGCTTGCGGATTTCCGCGGCGAGGTCGGCGAGCAGCTCGACCCTTCCCGCAAGCCGGATTTCCGTGGTGATCTCGCCCAGGCCGAGCCGCTGCAGCGAGAACAGATCCCGCTCCGACACCACACCGATGATCGCCTCATTGTCCATCACCAGCACATGCCGGATGCCGGTGCCTATCATCGCCAGCGCCGCCTCGTAGGCGAGCGCGTGCGCCGGAAGCGAGAATGGCGCGCGCGTCATGACCTCCGCGACGGCCCGGTCTTCGAGGCCGCGCGCGGCCACGGCCACCAGGTCGGTGGTGGTGAATATGCCCAGCGGACGCGAGCCCGCGTCGACCACGATCACCGAGCCCACGCCGCGCTCGTGCATGATTCCGACCGCCTCGCGCACGCTCTGGTGCTCGCGGCAGACCACGGGCAGATTGCGGATCAGCGCGCGCAACGGGCGCGCGAGCGTCTGCTGTTCGCCGGCGAGCCGGCGTTCGAGGTATCCGTAGCGCTTATCCATGTTCGGTTCCCGTCGTTCGTGCACCGGGCTCAGTACTGCAGACGCGCATAGTAGGTCTCGCGCGAAGCCTCGAGGGCCTCTCCCAGCGTCAGGATGCCGCGCTCGGCGAGGAGCGGGACCAGCTTGAGAAAGATATCCCCGGTCACCAGCGCATCGCCGAGCGCGGTATGCCGCCCGATGACCCGGAGTCCCAGCCGTTCCGCCACCGCCTCGAGCCCGTGATCCTTGTGGCTGGGATGCGCCAGCGCGGCAAGCAGCAGCGTGTCCAGCACCGGCTGCGAGAACCGGACGCCGGTCGCGGCTTCCTTCAGCTCCAGGAAACGCATGTCGAATGCCGCATTGTGCGCCACCAGCACGGTGTCCTCGCAGAAGCGGTGAAAAACGGGCAATACTTCGCCTATCGCCGGCTGCCCCTGCAAATCGCTCGTCTTGATCCCGTGTATGCGCACCGAATCGCCGGGCACCGCCCGCTGCGGGTTGACCAGCTGTTCGTACACCTCCTGCTTGAGCAGGCGGCCGTTGACTATGCGAACTGCGCCGATGCTGATGATTTCGTCGCCGGCGGAGGGTTCGAGGCCGGTGGTTTCGGTATCGAACACGGTGTAGCTGATATCGGCGAGGCGTTGTCCGGCGAGACCCTGGGCGGCATCGGCGTTCTTGAACAGGTCGAAGTCATAGTATTCCGGACGGCCGTCTGCCGGAATGCTGCGGCGCGGTTTCACCGGCGCCGGCTCGCCCAGGGGCAGAATGAATCTGAACCACGAGGTGTGCGACTGCGGATGCGACTGCCGCCAGACCTCGCCCCCATGGCGTTCGAGCACGTCCCTGAAGGTGAGGGCGCTGTGTTCGGCGCCGAGCTGCATCGGCTCCGTCTCCCACAGCGACAGGGCCTCGCTGGCGACTATGGCGCCGCTCCAGACCAGATCGAGCTCGGCAAAGCCGCCGCTGCCGGCCGCGCGAAAGCGGATTTCGCGCACCCCGTATTCATCGCGCAGGCGCGTGGCGAGCGAAGCGAGCACTTGCGAGAACGCGTAGCTGTCGACCTTGATCCACAGGCGTGCATCGATGTTCTCCAGGCTGGTCGGCAGTCCGAGCAGGCTGTCGATGCGCCGGCAGGCGACGTGTATCAGGTCGGTAACGGGCATGTGCTCCAGGGAAAGCCCGGCTTTCAGGGCATCGGCGTGTTCGTGCAGGGCGTCGTTGATGGTGACGCTCAGGCCGTGCGACTCGGCCGCGATGATCTCGGCAAATTGCGCACGCTGCGCAGCGCTCATCTCCGGGGAGGACACCAGATTTTCCGCTGCCGCGCGGATGTTGGCTGCCGGCTGGCGCACCCGCGTGGCCAGCGCCTGCAGCAGCGAACGCCGCCGCGCTTCCTGGCCGACGGCATCGGTCACGTCTTCCAGGGTCAGCACCATTCCTGCGATGCGCCTCTCGGCCGAGAGAAACGGCGCCAGATGGACCTTGAGCAGACTGCCGGCGGAGGCCGCGGCCAGGAATTGGGTGCTGGGAAACTGGGTTTCACGGTCCAGGCTGTATTGAATCTTGTCCAGGGCGTGGACCACCTGATCGCGGTCGAGCAGTCCGAACACCGAGCGCCCGAGCCCGACCAGGCTGTGCTGCGAGCCGGATGCCGTCGCCTGCCCGAAAAGCGCTCGCGCCTGCTCGTTGTAGAGCAGGATGCGGCCCTCGGCATTGCACAGCAGCACGCCCTGTGAAAGCTCGGACATCAGCGCCGAGAGGCGGTTGCGCTCCTCCTTGAGGCGCGAACCGGACTCCGCAATTTTCGCATCCAGATCCAGACGCTGGCTGCGATAGGCGTTGCGCAGGCTGTCGATGGCGGCCGCCAGTTCGTCCAGTTCCGGTCCGCCGTCGGCAACGATGGCGCGCTCCGGATTCGCCGCGAGCGCCGTTCGGGTCCGTTCGGCAAGCGCACTCACCGCGGTCATGTAGTTGCGGAACAACCAGCTGACGACGCCGCCGCACCCAAACAGCAGGATCAGGGCGGCGTAGGCAAGCAGCGGCGCGCGTTGCTCCAGGACGCGCTGCAGCACGTCCTGCTCATGCTGGGGAAGCCCGGAGGCGACGAGCAGCGCGACGGCGACGATCACGATCACCACGCCGTCGAACAGCACGCCTAGCCATACGACGAACTTGAGCTTGCCTTTCATGCCTCTCCGGGATTGGCGCCGCCGCCGAGCAGCCCCTCAATTTTCGCGATCAGCTCCTGGTTGGAAAACGGCTTGGTCACGTAGCTGTCCGCACCCAGCGAAAGGCCCTTGTTGACCTCGGCCTCCCTGCCCTTGGCCGAGAGCATCACCACCTTGATGTGCTGCCAGTCCGGCCGTTCGCGTATTTGCTGGCACACCTCGTAACCGCTCTTGCGCGGCATCATCACGTCGAGCAGCACCACGTCCGGCAGGAAGCTTTCGACCAGCGCCAGCGCTTCGTCGCCATTGCGGGCGATTTTGACCTCGTAGCCCTTTTTCTGCATCAGGTACTCGAGCGACGTGACGATGTTCGGCTCGTCGTCGGCGATCAGGACTTTCTTGGTCATGGAGTGTCTCCCGTGTTCGCGTCAGCTGGCATCCGCCTGCGCCGGTTGGCGCGCCAGCGGAAGGGTGAACGAAAAAGTCGTCCGCTGGCCGGGCCGGCTCGCGACCCAGATGCGTCCGCCGCAATGGCGGACGATGTGGCGGCTGATATGCAGTCCGAGCCCGGTGCCGCGCGGCTTGTCGGTAAGCGCATCGCCCGCCTGGCGAAACTTGTCGAAAATCACCTTCTGGTCCCTGGGGCTGATTCCAGGCCCGTTGTCGCTTACGTCCACCCGCAGGAAGCCGTCGTCCTCGGCAAGCGCCACCTCGACCCGGCCCTTGCCCGCTTCGCAGAATTTCACCGCATTCGACAGCAGGTTGAAAATCACCTGGGTGATGCGGTCCCGGTCGGCGAGCACGCCGGGCACATGCTGCGGCAGCCTCGCTTCCAGCCGCAAGTCCTTTTCCTTGAACAACTGGCTGGTGGCGGTCATCGTGCTCTCGATCACTTCCTTCATGTCGATCGGCGATTCGTGCCACTCGGTCGTACCCGACTCCAGCTTCGACAGATCGAGAATCTGGTTGATCAGCCGCGTAAGACGCTCGGTCTCCTTGGTAATGATGTCGAGAAATTTCTTGCGCTGCGCCAGATCCACTTTCGGATCCTCGCGCAGGATCTCCGAAAACGAGCGGATCGACGTGAGCGGCGTGCGCAGCTCATGCGACACCGTGGACACGAACTCGTCCTTGAGCCGATCGAGCTCCTGCAGCCGCTCGTTTGCGGCGCGCAGCTCGGCGGTCGCGGCTTCGAGCTCCTTCGATTTCTGCTCGAGCTGGTGACTGTAGGCCACCACCTGGGAAGCCTCGTCGACGATCTGGCGCACCTCCTCGATGGTCAGCGCCTCCTCCTTGACCACCGAAGCGACCATGATGCGGGCCGAGGACGCACCGATTGCGCCGGCCAGCTGGGTCTCGACGTAATGCACGAACTCGGCGTCGGCGAGCAGGTGGTCGTCGGGCCAATGCAGTCCCTTTCCGCGCGCGTAATCCTGAAACGCCGCCTCCGCAGAGACCGAACCGAGAAAACGCGCCAGCAGGTTGAACAGCTCCGGGGCGGAAGCGGTACCGCGCCAGAAGCGCGCCCCGCCGGCCTCGCCCGAGCGTTTGAATACATCGACGAACAGGCTCGCCTGGCGATGTTCATCCGCGCTTTGCGCGGTGGAGAGCGACACCGCCACGTAGGCGCCGATGTTGGCGATCATGCTCCAGATCATCGCGTGGGTGATGTGGTCGAGCCGGGCGAGCCCGAACAGCTGCTGCGGGTTGAGCAGCGCGAAACCGAATGGACCGGTTTCTAGAAATCCGATCGGCAACCAGTCCGAACGCGCGAAGGCGGGCAGCAGCAGGGTGTAGAACCACACCAGGAATCCCGCGGCGAGGCCGGCAAGCGCGCCGCGCCGCGTGCCGCCTTTCCAGAAAATTCCGCCAAGCACCACGGGGGCGAATTGCGCCACTGCGGCAAACGAAATCAGGCCGATCGAGACCAGCGCGTAGGCCTCGCCGGCGAGGCGGAAATAGAGGTAACCCAGGAGCAGCACCAGCACGATCGCCCCGCGCCGGATGCCGAGCAGGAGGCCGGTGAGGTCGCGGCGCTGGTTCAGCCGCAGCATAGTCAGCCGCAGCAGCACCGGCATCACCAGGTCGTTGCACACCATGGTGGAAAGCGCGATGGTTTCGACGATCACCATGCCGGTTGCGGCCGACAGTCCGCCGATGAACACCAGGAGCGCCAGCAGCTCCTGCTTCTCGGCCATCGGCAGCGTCAGCACGAACGCGTCGGCATCGACGCTGCCCGAGGGGAAATGCAGCAGCCCGCCGAACGCAATTGGCAGCACGAAAATGTTGATCGCGAGCATGTACAGCGGAAACAGCCAGATCGCCTTGTTCAGGTGTTGCTCATCGACGTTCTCGATCACCGTGACCTGAAACTGCCGCGGCAGGAACATGATGGCGAACATCGACAGCACGGTAAGCCAGGCCCAACTGGCGTAGCTTCCGGCGACGCCGTCGAAGGGCGTGAGCATGGCGCGCAAGCGGGTACTCGCCGCCGCGCGCTCGAACACATCGCCGAAGCCCTGGTACATGCCGAAGGTGACAAACATGCCCACCGCGAGGAAAGCGAGCAGCTTGACCAGGGACTCGAAGGCGATCGCCGCGACCATGCCCTCGTGGTGCTCGGCGGCATCCAGATGCCGCGTGCCGAAGGCGATGGCGAATGCGGCGAGGACCAGCGCCACCCCGAGCGCGGTGTCGTGCAGGAAGGGCACCGCGCCCACTTTCGCCGGCATCACGATCTCGGGATACTGCAGCACGATGGTAAAGCTGTTGGATACCGCTTTCAGCTGCAGCGAAATGTAGGGCACCACGCCGACCACCGCGATGACGGTGACGAGGCCGCCGATCAGCGCGCTCTTGCCGTAACGCGAAGCGATGAAATCCGCGAGCGAGGTGATCCGGTTCTGCTTGGAAATGCGGATGATCTTGCGCATCACCACCCACCACAACGCGATCATCAGCGTCGGACCGATGTAGATCGGCAGGAAGCCGACACCGTCGCCGGCCGCCCGGCCGACGCTGCCGTAGAAGGTCCAGGCGGTGGCGTAGACCCCGAGCGACAGGCTGTAGATGTAGGGGCTGGCGATGACCGACCGGCCGGCGTCGGCGCGCTGGTCGGCATAGTAGGCGATGGCGAACAACAGCCCCAGGTAGGCGAAGGAAACAACGATGATTACCCAGCCCTGAAGCATGGCGCGCTCCGGCTACCGGCCTGCCTGGTCCTTCGTTTCGACTACCAGGGCCATCAGCGCGATCAGCAGGCCCCAGGCAGCGAAGATGAAGGCATAAAGCACCGGGATCCCCAGCAGCGTTCCCGGGCGGTTGAACAGTTCGAGGATGGGATAGTTGAATGCCAGGCAGCCCAGCATGGACAGCGCAACCAGCCGCTGTCCCCGGATATCGAAGTTGTCCACGCGCTCCTCCTTCGGCGGCCCGCGCCGCGCGCTGCCGGTCCGGACTGAATTTTGGAACCGAATTCGCTGTTTGTCCCATTGTAGCGCAATCGTGCGCATAGCCTGGGGCGGCGCTTGAGGGCGTGGATGGCGTA
Source organism: Pseudomonadota bacterium (assembly GCA_021847125.1). The sequence continues at coordinate 7,371 of JAJZUK010000045.1, forward strand.
AGCATCATTCATGCGGCGTCGCAAATGCAGGCATGTGCCAAGCGCGGCCATTGCGCGCTC
>JAJZUK010000046.1 GCA_021847125.1 Pseudomonadota bacterium
GGATATCGGCCAGCCCGAGCTGATCGCCGGCGAGAAAGCCCAGCGCTGCCAGCCCCGCACTGCTCGCGAAATAGCGCAGGGCGCTCGCTTGCACCGCGGTCCAGCGGCGACGCACCGCCGGTATCAGTTGCAGGGCAAGGCCGGCCAGCCCGGCCGCTGCAACCGGCCAGAGCGTGGCGGGGAACAGATCGCGCCAACTCTGCAAGGGAAAAGTGGCGTCGTTGGGAATGGTGAGGCCGTGCATTTCCAGCATCGGCCACAGCCAGCCGCCGAGCAGGCAAAATGCCAGTACATGGCCGCGCAGCAGCAATCCCAGGGTGCTGCGGAACTGTGCGCCTTCGAACAGCAGGAACGCCGTCGAAAAACCGACGAGCAGCAGCGGAAAGCCGTGAGAAAAACCGGTGGCCGCCTCGAGCAGGGCCGGAAGGATCCAGCCGCGGCCCGCCTTCACCGCACGCAGCCAGGCGATCATGGTCACGACGGCGAGGCAGGTGCCATAGCTGTAGGCGAACTCGCCGGCCAGCGTGGACAGCAGGTTGCCGCCCCAGATCGAATTCTGCTCGTGCAACAAGAAGGCCAGCGCGCCCAGGCCGGCGCACAGCGCTCCCGCCCAGGGCATGGCCAGCCAGCGCCGGCTCGCCACGAATACCGTGCCGGGCAGCAACATCGCGGCGAGAAACGAGCCCCACTTGAACGCGGAGGCGACGCCGATGAGCTTGGACAGCAGGGCGATGACGACGAAGGGCAGGGGGAAATAATAGGAAAGAAAAGGCAGTCCGCCGAAAACTTCGGGTATCCAGGGAAGGATCTTCCCGGAAAAAAGCAGCGTGTCGGCGTACAGCCAGGCATAGAGCAGATGCGAGGCAATGTCGCCGCCGGTGGGCCAATTCGACGAATTGAGAAACGCGATGCCCAGCGTGTTCGCCACCAGCGCGCCCGCAGCGAGGACGAACAGGCTTTCGATGCACCACGCCGGCAGAGGCGAGCGCCGCATCATGCGGCGGCGCTGCGGCGGGGCCGGCGCAGGAATTGCAGCGCCATGGCGCCGACTGCCAGCACCAGGGCGATCAGGGCTGCGGCATAGAATGCCGGCGTCGCGTCCAGCCAGGCCGCACGCTGCTCCCTGCCGCCCAGACCTCCGCCCGGCACCACCTGCAGCGCATAGCCCGCGCCGGTTTCGTGCACCAGCATCGCGTTGGGCTGCCCGGCGCCGGCGTCGAGCTGGAACGGCGCCTTGCCCTGGCGCGCCCAGTCGATGCGTTGTGCCGGCGGCTGGTTGTGCTCGAAGCGCACCGGCCGGCTTATCGGCGCTATGCCGTTCTCCTGCGGCCACAGCACCCAGGTCGCGCGCACCGGTACGCCCTCGGGGGCATCGATCTGCAGCAGGCCCTGGACATAGCGGGCTTTCAACGCGGCCGCGGCGGCGGGCGGCGGGTGCAACAACGAGATTTGCCCGAATCCCACCCCGGCCTGGTCGAAAAAACGCACCATCACCGGCTGCATGCGCTCGAGCGCGGCGGCTTGCTGCGCGGCAGGGGCATCGGGCCATTTGAGCTGCAGGCGCATGCCCGGGGCAAAGTCCGCCGGAGTAGCGCTCGCCTCGAGCCGGGCCCAGCGGCCGTCGGCCAGCATCCTGAAGATCGCCGGATAGAACGCCGAGCTGTCTCCCTGGTTGGTGACGGTGAACTCCGATCCTGTCAGGGACAGGCGGAAAGCCAGGGTGCCTGCCGGCGCGGGCAGCGAAAGCAGCAGCGCGGCGAGCGCGAGCAAAATCTTGCAGGCCATTTCAAATCTACCGAAATGGCCTCTGATATAGGCGAGCGTGAGGGGACAGGTCCCCTCGTTTCGTAATCGGCTCTTGGGTAATGGATCAGTCACGCTTCACCAGAGGTTGTAGGCAATACCGTTCAATCCGATGGTTTCGCTGCGGGAAAACACGTCGAACACGTCGTCGCCCTCGCGCGGCTCATCCGGCGGGCTCGCGTAACTGCGTTTGCCCCAGCTTTCCGCCGCGGCCACCCCCGGCGCGGCCATCGGGTCGCGCGGAATCCGGCGCAGGAAATAGATTTTTGCCTTGTTCATGTTCGGGTCGCGCGGATCTTCGACGCCTTTGACCAGGTCGTCGAGCGACTTGGGATAACCCGATTCCCCCGCCTTTTTCGCGATGCGGCCCTCGTCGGCTGCGCGCTTGTACGCGTCTATGCCTTCGCGCAACTGCCTCAGGCTATAACGCAGATCCTGCTCCTTGCTGTGCTGGGTGGCCACTCTGGCCAGCGGAAACGCCGCGGCCGCCAGAATCGCCAGAATCGCCAGGACGGCCATCAACTCGATCAGGCTGAAACCGGCGAAACGGCGCGCCGCGCTCCAGGCGCTCGGGAAATAGACTTCGATATCGACAGGTCCTAGTACCGGGGATTGGTTCATGCTGCATGAGACGATGTGGTCTATTCCGCGCAAATTCTAACACCGCCGTTAATAGCGGCGAGCAGCACCATGCTATCATCGAAATTGACCCGGAAAGCCCGTTTCGGCATGGACGAAACGAGATCTGAAGGGGCATGAGGGGAGGTATCTGCTCATTTTGCAACAACGTCACTTTGCGTCTGAACCCTGACGATGCTTTGGGAACGTCTAGAGATCCTGTTGCTGCCGCGCTTGCTCGTCCTGCGGCGGGCTGCGATGAACCGGTGGCGGCGCGATAGCATCCCGGCGCGAGCGGAGACTATCGAGCAGGCGGACGGCGCCGACTGGCGCATTGCCGTGGCGGCACTGGGCAAAGTGCTGGAGCGTGAAGCGCGGCACGGGACGCGGGTGCACCTGGCGCTGTCCGATCTGTGGGTACGCTCCTGCCTGATGCCGGTCGCATCGACCAATCTGAACGAAGACGAGATGCAGCGGCTCGCCCAAGCCCATTTCGCGCGGCAGTACCCGGAAACCGGACAGGACAAGTGGACCTTCCGCCTCGCCGTGCAGGGAAGGCACCTGCTCGCGGCCGGAATGGAGTCCGGGCTATTGGATGCGGTCAGGGAGAGCAGTGCGAAAGCCGGCGCGCAGCTCGGCCGGATGGAGCCGCTGTTCGGCTGGGTCTACGACCGCTTCGACAAGGCGCTGGCCGGTTCAACCGGGTGGATGCTGCTGGACGAACCGGGCATGCTCAGCCTCGCCTTCATCGAGCAAGGGCGCCTGGCGAGCCTGCACTGCCAGCGCTGCGAGGGCGAACAGGTCGAGATCGCCGTCCGGTTGCTGGAGCGGCAAAGCGCGCTCCTGGCGCAGCCATCGGTCGAGGTGCGCGTGTTCTCGGTCGAGGCGCGGCCGCTCAAGCTGCCGCCGCCGTGGCGCGTCGTGTTGCAGCAGCGCATTTTCGACGTCGATGATGCAGCGAACCTGAGCTCCGACCCGATGCCGGTTTCACGCTAGCCGCCATGTCCCGACTCGCGCTCGATTTCGCCTCCGCGCAACGCCCTCTGGCCGGGCCCAAGCCCTACCTGGGTTTGGTCCTGCTCCTGGCCGGGATCCTTGCGTTGGCGTTCGCAGCCTGGCAGCACGAGCAGCAAATCGAGGCCAATGCCGCGCTGCGCGCGCAGCGCGACCTGCTGGCCGCGCGCCTGCAGCGCCGGCAGCCGCAGGAGCGACTGCCGGCGGAGTCCTCCGCGCAGTTCGATCAGGCGGCGCTGGCCTACGCCCAAATCATGACCCCGTGGGACGCCCTGTTCCAGGCGCTGGAGGCGAGCCGAAGCGGCGAAATTTCCCTGCTGTCGCTGACGGCCGACTCGGCCAAGAGGGAATTCGTCCTCGGCGGGGAAGCCAAGGATTTTGACGCCCTGAGCAAGTTCTCGGACAGCCTGTCGGCCAGTCCCTGGTTCGCGCGGGTCGCATTGTCGAACCACCGGGTCAGCGAGGGCGCGCCGCCGATCGTCGTCAAATTCGAACTGGCGCTCGCCTGGCGCCAGACTGGCGAACCTGGACGCTGAGCCCCGATGAGCGCTTTCACCCGACAGCTCTCTCTCCTGGCTGCTTCCATCGGTTGGGCGGGCGGCGTCGGTTTGGCTTTGCTGGTCTCGGCCGCTGTCCTCGGTCTGGCCTTGCTGCAGCCGGCGCGGGAGGAGGGCGACGCGCTGAACGGCGAACTGCAGCAGCTCAAACGCAAGCTCGCCAGTTCCGCGTCGGCCGCAAGTCCGGCGACGAGCCTGCGTCAGCAGTTCGACGAATTCCTGTCCTCGCTGCCGCGCCAGGATCAAATCAACGCGCAACTGACCTTGTTGAACGAACTGGCCGCGCGCCATCGTCTGGTGCTGAAAAACGGCGAGTACCGAACGACGAGCACCAAGGACGGGCGCATCGGCCGCCTGCAGATCACGGTGAAGACCGAAGGCAGCTACCCGGATGTGCGCCGCTTTCTGCGCGAACTTCCCGCGGGCCTTCCGGCGCTGTCGGTCAGCCGTTTGTCCCTGAGCCGGCAAAAGCCTGCCGACGCCGCGCTGGAGACCAATGTAGAATTCGCGCTGTTCTATGCGAGAGCCGAAACGTGAGCACGGGCCGGCGCGCGTTGTGGTTCGTATTGCTGCTGACCGTGGTCGCGGCGCTGTGGCCGGTGCCGGAGAATGACACTGTGGACGGCGTGGCGGGCCGGGCGTCCACGCTGCGCAAACGGGGCGCGGCGCTCGAGGCGCCCCCGGCGCCGCAACTGCGTTCCCTGACCCAGGGGCGGAGCGAAGGCGAAGCGGAAATCCTCGACCTGTTCCCGCGCCAGAGTTTTGTCCCGCCGGTGGTCAGCGCCGCGCCGGAGAAGCCGGTGGCGCCTGCGCTTCCCTTCACCTATGGCGGCCGTTACACTGAGGGGAACAACACGATAGTTTTCTTGAAAGAAGGTGCAAAAATGCATACGGTGCGCCTGGGCGAGACCGTCAACGGCACGTACCGGATCGAGAAGATCGACCCGGATGCGATCACGCTCAGCTATCTGCCGCTCGGTCAGCGGCAGACGCTGCAGACTGGAAGCGTGCTGCGCCCATGACGCTGCGCCTCGGTCATCTGCTGCCGATCTGCCTGGCCGTGCTCGTCTTCGGCTGCGCCGGGCGCGATGCCATCCGCGAGGGGGAGTCGCTGGTCGCGGCGGGCCAGTACGAAGAGGGGATGGCGCAACTCGAAGCGGCGGCGCAAAGCGGCGAGCGGCGCAAGGAAGCGCAGGCGGCGGTGCTGCGCAGCCGGGCGCTTGCCAGCGAAAAGCTGGAGCGCGACGCCCGCGCCGCGCTGGACGCCGAGCGGCTGGATGTCGCCGAGCAACTGTACAAGCGCCTGCTTGCCGTCGATCCCGTCAGCGAAACGGCGAAGGCCGGATTGAAGCGGCTGCAATTCATGCGCGAGCGCGCCGACCGGCTGGCCAAAGTCGAAGAGCTGGTGCGCAAGAACGATCTGGCGGGCGCCGTGCGCAAGCTGGACCAGATCCTGCTGGAGGCGCCGGGGTATCGCAATGCCCTTGGGCTGCAGGCGAAAATCGCGGAGCGCCAGCGCCGGGCCGCGCCGCTGACTCCGGAACTCGGCCCCGAATTCAGGAAAGTCATTTCGCTCGAGTTTCGCGAGGCCAGCCTGAAATCGGTGTTCGACGCCGTCTGGAGCGCCTCCGGCGTCAATTTCATCCTCGATCGCGATGTGCGCAACGACGCCAAGGTGTCGATTTTCGTGCACGACGTCACCGTGCTGGAGGCGGTCGATGCGCTGCTGGTCACGCAGCAACTGGCGAAGAAGGTGGTGAGCAGCAAGACCCTGCTCATTTATCCGAAGACGCCGCAGAAAGTGAGCGAATACCAGGATCTGGTGGTGCGCAACTTTTTTCTCGCCCATGCCGACGCGAAACAAGTGCAGCTCCTCTTGAAGACCATCCTCAAGACGAAGGACGTGTACATCGACGAAAAGCGCAACCTCGTGGTCATACGCGACAGCCAGGAAGGGGTCGATCTGGCCGAGAAGCTGATCCGGGCGCATGACCAGGCGGATCCCGAAGTGATGCTGGCGCTGGATGTCATCGAGATCAAGCGCTCCAAGCTCAACGAGCTGGGCGTCTCCTTCGCCAATCAGATAGCGCTGGGCGTGATCGGCAGTCCGCTCACCTTGCAGGCGCTGAAGGATCTGAATTCCACCGGCATCAGCGTCGGCTTCGGCGGAACCGGAACCGGCGCCGGCACGCTGGCCACCTTGAACCTGACGAAAAACGAAGGCGACACCCGCCTGCTCGCCAATCCGCGCATCCGGGTGCGCAACCGCGAAAAAGCGAAGATCCATATCGGCGACCGGCTGCCGGTCGTCACCACGGCCGTCAGCACCGTGAGCACTTTCAGCAGCCAGACCGTCAATTACCTGGACGTCGGGCTGAAACTGGAAGTCGAACCGCAGGTGATGCTCGACGACGACGTCATCATCAAGCTGAACCTCGAAGTCAGCTCCGCCACGCAAAGCAAGGTCAATCCGACCTTCTACGATGTCGGCACGCGCAATACCACCACCACGCTGACCATACGGGACGGTGAAACGCAGATCCTCGCCGGCCTGATCCGCGACGACGAAAGCGAATCCACCAGCAAGCTGCCCGGTCTCGGCGATCTTCCCATCGTGGGGCGGCTGTTCTCCAACGAGAAGCGTACCCAGGACAAGAACGAAATCATCCTGGCGATCACGCCGCGCATCATCCGCAACCTCACCAGGCCGAGCGCCGAGCTCGCCGAGTACGGCGCCGGCACCGAGTCTGGCCGGTTTGGCTCCGGTTCCGCGGCGGGCGGCGCCGCGCCGCTTCCCGCGCCTGCGCCCCGTCCGACACTGCCCGGCACGTCGTTTCCCGGCGGACCTGGCGCGGCGGGATCGGCGGCGCCGGCCGCGGCGGCATCGCCGGGCTTCGCGGCGGGCGCCACCCCGGGCGCCGCAACTCCACCCTCGCCCGGCGCGCCCGTCGCCGCACCCGGCGGCGCAGCCGCGCCGCCTTCAGGCGGTGTCATTCCGATGATCGATTTCGAAGCGCCACCGGGTGTAGGCTCCTCGCGCGGCGCGCGCTAGCGTTTCGCATGTGGGTTCCAACATATTTCGGCAGCCGCATGATCCTGCGCTCATGAGAGCGGCGCGCAGCGTGCCGCCCGCGCACCGCGCCTGCGGGTTCACGCTGATCGAACTGCTCACGGTGATGACCATCATCGCGGTGCTGCTGACCATCGCCGTGCCGCGCTATTTCAACAGCATCGACCGTTCCAAGGAAGTCACGCTGCGGCAGGATCTGAATATCATGCGCGATGCGATCGACAAGTTCCAGGGCGATACCGGCGCGCTACCCGAGACCCTCGACGACCTGGTCGCCAAGAAATACCTGCGCGCCATTCCGGTCGACCCCATCACCGA